>JBGSTS010000179.1:0-7104 GCA_041736435.1 Desulfobacterales bacterium
CGGTCTCGTTGACGGCGGCCGAACCCAGCGGGTCTTCGGTGGTCTTGGGCACGGAAACCACGGCTGCCAAGTGAAAGACGACCTCGCAGCCCGAAACGGCGTCTTTGACGGCCAGGGGGTCCCGGATGTCGGCCTGCACGAACCGGACCCGTCCGGCCAGCGCGTCAAGGTTGGCGCGGTCTCCGCTGGAGAGATCGTCCAGCACGGTCACCCGGCAGCCTGCCCCCGCCAATGCATCGACCAGGTGGGACCCGATGAATCCGGCCCCCCCGGTCACCAGTGCGCTTTTAAAATCGCTCGACATGACGATTTACCGGTCCGATGTAAAAACCCCCGCTTCCCCCTTTGCCAAACTCAGCGCAGGGGGATTTCATTGTTGGCGCCGAGTTCGATGTTAGCCCAAAGCGGAGCAAAACTCAATTCACCCGGTACGGTTTCTCACGGGGGTCACAGCCGCGAGGCCAGCGCCAGCCAACCGGTATAGGTTAGGGCCGACAGGAGCGTGCTCAGGGAGATGGCCACCACGGCGAAATCGGCATCGCCCTTCATCTGCCGGGCCAGCACATAGGCCACGGTGGCGGTCGGGGTGGCCAGCAGGATCAAGCCCGGCAGAAAATCCTGTGTGCTGACGCCCCACAGCAGGAACAGCCCCAGGCCGACCGCAGGCATCACGACAAGCTTCAGCAGACATGCCGCCAGTACCGGATAGAGACGGGATTTGAGAAGATCAAACGACAGCGATCCGCCGATGATCAGCAGCGCCAGGGGCAGCGCCATTCCGGCGACGATCGCCAGGCTCCGATCGATGATCGCCGGCAGCTGGGCCCCCGTCAGGGCGAACACGATGCCGGCCAAGGCGGATAACATGACGGGGTTCCCGGCGATCTGGCCCGCCGCATGGGCGTTGCCCCGCTTCGCCTCGCCTGCATCGGCGTGGATCTGAAGCACAAGGACGCCGAGAACGTTGTTCAGGATCATCATGAACCCAGTAAGGATGCTAGCCCGGGCCAGCCCGTCGGGGCCCAGGAAATAAAAAGCCACGGCCAACCCGATGTAGCCCTGGTTGCCGTGGAAGGAATCCTCGATGAAAGCGCCCCGCTGCCGCCGCGCCATGCGGGTCGCCGCCGCGGCCAGCCAGGCGAGGGCGCAGGTGGCGACCATGACCGCCAGGATGATCACCGCGACGGCCCCGTTGAAATGGGTTTGCAAGGAGGCCTTGGCAATCGCGCTGAAGACCATGGCTGGAATGGCCAGATAGAAGACCAGGCGGTTTGCCGTTCCCAGAAACTCGGGCGGCAGCATGCCTTTCTGCCGCGCCCCCCAGCCGAGCGCGATGACGGCGAAGATGGGAACGATGGTGCCGGTAATGTTCATGCTGCAATCACCTTGTTCACCTTGACTTTTTCAAGCCGCGACATTAGCTATTCATATGACCGACGCCGGCAAGCCCGGGCGGGTAATCAAGCATCAACATGCCCCACAATGCAATAGAAAAATGACCACGCGGACCATTCGGCTCATGCTGTACGCGGACCTACGCTGCTTTGCGCCTGCTGGCGGCGAGGAGGTGCCCATCGAACCGGGGACATCCGTTCGTGAACTCCTGCAGCACCTCTCGCTCCCTGAAGAAAAAGCCAAACTCATATTCATAGACGGCAAACAGGCCGACCCCTCCGCCACGCTCCGGGGAGGCGAGCGGGTGGGAATTTTTCCTCCTGTGGGTGGGGGGTGAGCGCTGCCGCACACGGGGAGCGCATCTTTGTGTCTGCAGCGAAAAGCGATGGAGATTCGGCACGATGCCGAATATTGGGCGATTTAAACGCTCTCCCGAAGAGAGCAAATCAATATAAAAAAATTATTCCAAATAGTTATGTTTTAATCTGGCGTGGCAGCGGTTTTGCTTACCATACACATGGTGTGCGGCAGTGAACCGTAAAATCAAGCAGGGAGGATTAATCATGCGTGGTTCCAAACAGTTTCTTCTAAAGCTTCTGGTAGTCGGAGTGGCCTTGACGGTTGCGTTCAGCATCTCAGCGTTTGCCCAGGACAAATTCCCGACAAAGTCCATCACCTATCTCACCACCTTTAACCCCGGAGGGCAGTCCGACCGTGAAGCCCGCCGGCAGCAGCCGCTGCTTGAAAAGATCCTCGGGCAAAAGGTCATCGTCGATTACAAAGTCGGCGGCGGCGGGGCCCTCGGGTGGACCGAGCTGGTTCGGGCGAAACCCGACGGCTACCTCATCTGCGGCATCAACATCCCCCACATCATCATACAGCCGCTGCAGCAGGAAACCGGGTATAAGACCGAAGATATCGTGCCCGTTTCGATTTTCCAGCGCACGCCCCTGGCGCTGGCCGTGCTCAAAGAAAGCCCCTACAAGGATCTCAAGGAACTCCTGGCAGCGGCCAAGGCCAAGCCGGGCGAAATCAGCATCGGCGGGTCCGGCACCTTTTCGGGACACCACATTGCCACCCTGCGTCTGCAGAAGATGACCGGCGCCAAGTTTAATTACGTACCCTTCACCGGCGCCGCCCCCCAAATCACCGCCTTCCTGGGCGGTCATGTCAACGCCATCTTCGGAAACTCCGACGACCTGGTGAAGCACTCCGACAACATCCGGGTCCTGGGGACGGCGGACGACCAGCGATTTTTCGGCTTCCCGGATACGCCCACTTTCAAAGAGTCGGGCATCGACCTGGTCGAATCGATCGACCGCGGCGTCGGCGTGCCGCCGAACACCCCCGCGCCCATCATCAAGACGCTCGAGGCGGCCTTCCTGAAGATCGCCAAGGACCCCGCCATCCAGGAGCAGATGAAAAAAGAGGGCTTCGTCCCCCTGGCCATGGGCCATGCGGAAAGCAAGGCCCATATCGCCAAAATGACCGCCGTCTACAAGGACGTCATCAAGGACATCAAGAAATAAAAAGAGAGGGGCCGCTACAGTGCTCGGTACACGACGTTCGACGGACATTGCGACAGGGGTGTTCCTGGCGGTTCTGGGGCTGACGGCCGCCGTGGCATCGACCGGCATCGACGAGGGTGCGGGGGGGCAGCTGCACCCTCGTACCTTCCCGATGCTGCTCGGTGTGCTCCTGGTCATCGGAGGAGCGGTGCTTGCCATCCAGGCGGCGGTGGCCAAAAGCGGCGGCTCCAAAGCGATTGCCTGGCCGGACCGCAACGGGTGGAAGCTTCTTTTGATCGCAATGGCTAGCCTGGTGGTCTTTGTCGCCGTTACGCAGCTGCTGGGGTTTATCATCAGCTCACTGATGTTCGTCCCTTGGTTCATCCGGTATTTCGGCCGATACAGCCACCTGGTGTCATGGTCCTGTGCAATAGGCATCGCCGCCTTCATCTATCTTGTTTTTATCCGGCTGCTGCAGTTGACTCTGCCCATCGGGCCTCTGTCTTTTCTCGGGTGATTCTGCACCGAAATCGCAGCAGCGCGTAAGCGGGAACGTGGAGGTTTTTGCGGTATGGAAGCGTGGTCTTCTCTTCTGGATGGGTTCTCGGCGGCCCTGAGCTGGTACAATCTGCTCTTCGCCCTGATCGGTTGTATCGCCGGCACGCTGGTCGGGGTGCTGCCCGGCCTGGGGCCCACGGCCGCCATCGCCATGCTGCTGCCGCTGGCCACCATGCTGGACCCAGCGCCGGCCATCATCATGATGGCAGCCATTTATTACGGCGCCATGTACGGGGGATCGACCACCTCCATCCTCGTCAACATACCGGGGGAGGCCTCGTCCGTGCCCACGGCGTTGGAAGGCTACCAGCTCACCCTGCAGGGCCGCGGCGGGCCGGCGTTGGGGATCTCCGCCATCTCCAGCTTTGTGGCGGGAACTATGGGCGTGGTCGGCCTCACCTTCTTCGCCCCGGTGCTCGCCCGGGCCGCGCTGGCCTTCGGTCCGCCGGAATACTTCGCCCTGACCTTCCTGGGGATCAGCCTGGTCGTCAGCCTCTCCGGGCGCTCCCTCGGCAAGGGGCTGCTGTCCGCCCTGCTGGGCCTGCTGACGGCCATGATCGGCCTGGACCCCCTGTCCGGGGTGGCACGGCTGACCTTCGGCTCCTACCAGCTGATGGCCGGAATCGATTTTGTACCGATCATCATGGGGCTGTTCGCCATCAGTGAAGTCCTGGTAAACGCTGAAAAAAAAACCCAAATGCTGCTGGACAGCAAGAGTATCGAGTGGCTGCCCACCTGGCAGGACATCAAGGATACCTGGGCGGCAACGATTCGCTCAGGCTTTCTCGGGTTCTTCTTCGGCCTGATCCCTGGCTGCAGCCCGGCCGTGACCTCGTTCATGGCCTACGACATGGAAAAACGCTTCTCCAAGCACCCCGAAAAGTTCGGCAAGGGCGCCATGGATGCGGTGGCGTCGGTCGAGGGGTCGAACAACGCCACGGCCAGCGGCGGGTTTGTGCCGCTGCTCGCCTTCGGTATCCCCTCGGGGCCGGCCCTGGCCGTTCTGCTGGGAGGGTTCATCATGTACGGCCTGCAGCCCGGACCCCGACTCATGCAGGAGCAGCCCCACCTGCTGTGGACGATCATCGCCAGCATGTACATCGGCAACGTGATCCTGCTGATCCTGAACCTGCCCCTGGTGGGGTTGTGGGCGCGCATGGCCCTTGTCCCGTTTCCGATTCTGGGACCCTTTATCACGGTCTTCACCCTGATCGGGGCTTTCAGCCTGCGCTATTCCTTTTTCGACCTGTGGGTTGCACTCCTGTTCGGGGTGGTCGGCTACCTCATGCGCAAGCTGGAGTTCCCGGTGGCCCCTTTGGTGCTGGCCACCGTGCTGGCCAGCATGATGGAGACCTCGTTCATGCAATCCATCACCATGTCCAGGGGCTCGCTGTTGATCTTTTTCACCCGCCCCATATCCGCTGCATTCATGCTCTTGACGGTCTTTTCGGTGGTGAGCGGGATGCTGCTGATCCGGAAGGCCAAAGCCAAGAACATCGAGTTGGAGGAGAGCGACTCCTGAAAATTATGCCCTCGGCCGCATTTTAAGTATGATTTGGAAAAAACGGAGGCAAGCGGCCGAGACCGGTCGTATGAGAATGACCAGGTGAGTGTTCAGGTTTTACTGGAAGAAATGCGGCTCACGTAATCGTCCGATTTTATTTTAAGCTTCTTGATGCGGTATTGAATCGTGGAGCGCGGCAGGCCCAGGAGTTTGGCTGCGCCCCGCTCGCCTCCGAGCACTCCTCTGGTTTTGGCAAGCGCTTTGATGATGTGCTGCCGCTCCGAGTCGCGCAGCTTGTCGATTTTTTCCTCGGGGTCAAATCCCTGGGGTCGCGCGGACTCCAGCAGCTTATCCACATCGTCCAATGAAATTTCATCGCCTGGACGCAGAATGACCATGCGTTTGACCAGATTCTTGAGCTCCCGCACGTTCCCCGGCCAGGAGTATGCGCACAGCCGCAGCAGGGCACGACGGCTGTAGCTCGGCTCGGGCCGGTTCATCTGCCGGGCCTGGATCCGGGTGAGGTTGACCATGAGCAGGGGGATGTCGTCGACCCGCTCGCGCAGCGGCGGGACGTGAATCGAAACGATGTTGAGCCGGTAGAACAAATCCTCCCGGAACGTTCCGGCCCGGATGCTCTGCTGCAGATCCTTGTTGGTGGCGGCAATGACCCGGCAGTCGATCTGCACAGGCCGGCTGTCGCCCACGCGCTCGAACCGGCCGTCCTGCAGGATGTGCAGCAGCTTGGCCTGCAGGCCGATGGGCAGCTCAGCGATCTCATCCAGAAAGATGGTGCCGCCGTGGGCCAGCTCAAAGCGGCCGAGGCGCTTGTCGTTTGCACCCGTGAAAGCGCCTTTGGCGTGGCCAAAGAGCTCGCTTTCAAACAGCGTCGAGGCCAGGGCCGGGCAGTTGGCCTTCACGAACAGGTGACCGCGGCGCGCGCTCAGGTTGTGAAGGCAGTGCGCCAGGTAGTCCTTGCCTGTGCCGGTTTCACCGGTGATCAGTACAGTGGCGTCGGTGTCGGCCGACTGTTGAATGGTTTTCATGATCCCGGCCATGGCGGCCGAGGCATAAAAAAACTCGTCCTGGTGGTAATTGTCGCTGCTCTGCAGCAGAAAGTCCTTCTCGCGCTCGAGGCTTTTGTTAAGTTTCTGCAGCTCCGTGTAGGCCAGCATGTTGTCGACGGCGATCGCCACCTGCCGGGACACATCGGTCAGCACTTCCGTGAGCTCTGAAATGTGCTCGGGCACACTGCGGAACGAAAAGTGGATCGACCCCAGGATCCGGTTGCGGACCAGCATCGGGAAGGCCATCGTGGCGTTGAGGCCGGCCTCGACCATGGCTCCGATGGAGGAGAGGTCGGTGTAGCGTCGCAAATCGTCGATGATGGTCGGCTGCCGGGACTGGACCACCATGCGGGCAATGGCGCCCTCGGCCAGCGGCCGGCTGTGCCGTGTCATGCCGCCGCCGGGCTGGACGCCATCGGCAGCGGCAAAATAACTGATAGATTGGGTCCTTGGGTCGTATATGTTGATGGCCATGCGGTCGAAGGCGAAGTGCTTGCGCAGCTCCCGTGCCAGGGCCTGAAAGAGTTTTTCCCGGTCGATCCGCGTGACCACCGCATTGTTGATTTCAAGCAGCATCTTGTAGCGGGTTTCGGTTTTCCATCGCATCTGCATCACCTCAACCGATGGGGCTATCCCTATCGACCTAACCACAAAGCCTGACGAAAAATCAAGCTTGAATTTCGGCACACTGCCCAATATTCGTCTATTAAGCTTGGCACGTTGAGGGATCAAAATATATTTAGTTATAATTTCTGTTAGTTAAAAAAAGTATGGTTTGGCAAAACTTTTGCTATCGATAGAGCCAGAGCGCAAATCATGGACGTCGAATTAAAATACGGGAGTGGAACACTGAAAATCCGGATACCGCCGAAAGCGGCGGTATCGGTGCTCCAGCCGCTCAGCCTGCCTGTGCTCGCGTCGGTGGAAGACGCTCTGGGCAAAGCGTTCGACCAGCCGCAGGGCTGCGGCCCACTCGAAAAACTGCTTGAACGCCGCCGCCCCGCTTCGATCGCGATTGCCGTTCCGGATGAGACCCGCCCGGCGCCGCTGCGAGCGGTCCTGCCCGTGCTTT
>JBGSTS010000192.1:0-21623 GCA_041736435.1 Desulfobacterales bacterium
CTTTTCCCGAAGGGCCCTCGGGTTTGCCGGCTGCAAGGGTTCGATCAGCGGTGGCCGCCGTCGGAGCGTGCATTTCCCGCGGGGCCGATGCGAAGTCGGATGCCCGGATGCGGGTTGGCGGCGCGCGCGCCCGAACCGAGCTGCGTTTCCGCCATGGGTGGGCGCCCGAAACCCGCCGGGTAACGGATTGCCTGCGCCGTCTTCCTCCGGGCAAGGGATCTTTGGACGGAATGATTCTGGTCAGCAAACCGGTGCTGCAGCGCCGGGCCCTCGCGTCCGAAGCCCGGGCGATACTTCGCGCCAAGGGCTACCGGCCCCGGCTGACTGTTCTCAATGCTTACAAGCCCGGCCTTTCATGGCTGCTCGAGGCGGTTCTGCCTCGGCTCAAGCGAACTCCGGCGCTGGCGCGGGCGGAGGTCGCTTACCGGCCTTTTGCACCTGACGGCAGCGCACTCGAGATGAAGAGCCGCTGGCTTCAGGAGATCTTCCCCGGGCCGGACCTGGTGGCCGCTGCTTTGGGATGGCCGGTAGAAACTGTTCGTTTGCTAAACCGCGGCAACCTGCCCGATGTTTACCGCGTCAGGGCCTGGGACCGGCGCCGCAGGCTGGTATTTGAGTCCGGCTTCTCTCCGCCCTTTACGAGGCTTCCCTACCTTCCGGGGCGTCCGGCCCTGGGGGTCGTTCACCCGACCTGCGGGGGCATCCGGCTGGCAGTCAACGGAAAGCTGATTCTCGAGCGGGACCTCCCCACCGACCGCGAACTTTTCTGGCGTCATTTCCAAGAGGTCTGGCTGCCGGCACTGGAGGCCGTCATGGTCGAACGGTTGAAATCCGGGCGGCAAATCCCAACCCCGGCCTTCTGGGAGGAAGCCCGTTTCGATGTGGCGATCGACGAGAGCGACATTCGCCTCGGATTGGGCGAAGAGCGCGTGGCGCCGATGGAGGCGCTGCACGAAGACCTCTATTTCGTGTTGCTGGACTTTTTTAAAGTGTTCGCGCAGGAGCACGGGCTGCCCGCCGCGGTTTCGTTCGGCCGCATTTTCCCTCGGGTGACGGCGACCACTTCGCGTGGCCGGCCGTCAGCCCGGTTCAGGGCCCGGCCACTGCCGGCGGCGGGTGAAACCCCGGCCCAGATCGCTTCCCGACCTGAGGTTTCTTCGCTCTCATGGGCAAATGGGCGGATGCTGGTTGGTATCGCTTCGCGCAGGCTGCCGTCCGGAAGCGGTTCCTCCAAAGCGATTGTTGCCGCCGCACGGGCCCGCGGCCTCGATCTGAGGGGCGGGCCAGCCGGTGAAGGTTTTGTGCTGAGGCTGCCCATGCCGCGCACATCAACGGGAGCGGCCGTGCGCCAAAAAGCCGTTCCGGCGCCGCCCATGAGCCGGTTGCTGACCTCATCCGAAGTGGCCGGCTGGATTCGCCGGCTGGGGCGATTGGACCACGTGCGTCACTGGCGTGCCGGGACCTCCTGGCAGGGGCGCCCCGTGTGGGCCGTGGAAGTCGCCCTTGCGAGCAGCGGGATTTCCTCCATCGCGCGGCTGCGTCTGCTCAAACCGACCCTGCTCATGAATGCCCGGCACCACGCCAATGAAGTCTCCAGCACCAACGCGGCCCTCCGGCTGGTGTGGGAGCTTGCAGCGACCGATTGGGGCCGCCGGGTGCTGCGGCGGGTGAACGTGGCCGTGGTGCCGCTTGAAAATGCCGACGGGGTGGCGACGCTCCAGGCCCTGCTGCCCGGCGCTGAGGGCCACAAGCTTCATGCCGCCCGCTACAATGCTCTGGGGATGGAATGGTATGCCGATTACTTCGACGCGGTCCCGCGCTTTCCGGAAGCCCGGGTCAAGCCCCGCCTCTGGCGGCGCTGGCTGCCGCTGATCGTTCTGGATGCCCACGGGGTTCCCAGCCACGAGTGGGAGCAGCCCTTTTCTGGGTATGCCCCCGCTCGCTTTCGGCAATACTGGATCCCGCGGGCCTTCATCTATGCCGTGGTCCCCTTCCTGGACCAACCCGGTCACCCGGGGCGGGGCCCGGCGCGCCGCCTGGTGCGGTTAATGGCGCGGGCCCTGCGGGCTGATGCCGAAATCAATGCCCTCAACCGGGGATTGGGCCGCCGCTACCGCCGCTATGCCCGCGGTCCCGAGCCGGCCACTTTTCCACCGGGAGCCGCCAAGACCCTGGTGGCCCTGCCCCCGGAGGAGCGCATCGCCGGCCTTAATTTCGCCGTGCGCCACTTTCCCGTGACACTTTCGGAAATCATCACCGAGGTGACCGACGAGGTGGTCTCGGGGAAGCTGCTGAACCTTTGCGCCCGCGGGCACCTGATAGTGGCCAAGACATTGATCGATTTCTTGTGCCGCCATCCGCCGGGGTGTTTGGTCAGGAAGCCGTTGCGAGGGGCAAGACTGATGCTGTCGTGGAAAAGCGGGGTGCCAAGGTACCGTTCAGTCAAGGGGCCGACGGGCGCGTGAGGCCGATGCAGCGTTCTGGCCTGCGCCACGCTTTCGGGATTATGCGTTGCAGGCTCGGGGGATTTGGGCTACTAATCGCGGTCAGCGCCCAGGGTCCTGATTTCCGCATCTCAACCATCAACCATCAAACCAAACGAGGAGGGGGTATGCGCAAACTCATTTTCGGATTGATTCTCGCACTGTGTCTGGTGCCCGCGCTCGGCTGGTGCGCCGAAAAGACGGCAACCGGCGGGACTCTCATCTGGGGCCGCGGCGGCGATTCGGTGTCCCTCGACCTGGCCCAGGCGACCGACGGGGAGTCCATCAAGGCCGGCATCCAGGTGCTCGAGAACCTGGTCATCTTCGGCAAAGACTCCATGGATGTCGAACCCCAGCTGGCCGAGTCGTGGAAGGTTTCCGCGGACGGGCTCACCTGGACCTTCAAGCTGCGCAAGGGGGTCAAGTTCCACGACGGCCACCCCTTCAATGCCCAGGCAGTCTACGACTCGTTCGCACGGGTCATTTTCAAAGAGCACCCGTTCAACAGCTACGGCCAGTGGAAATACGTCAGCTTGTCGCTTGCGCCGGTGAAGGACATCAAGGTCATCGACGAGTTCACCATCGCCCTGGTCACCGCGAAGCCCTATGCGCCGCTGCTGAACAACCTGGCGCTCTGGCTCTGCCCGATCGTCTCGCCCAAGGCTATGGCCGACTACAAGGAGAAGATCGGCACGCACCCGGTCGGCACCGGGCCCTTCAAGTTCGTAAGCTGGACCAAGGATGACCAGATCGTGCTCGAACGCAACAACGACTACTGGGGTGAAAAAGCCAAGGTGGGCAAGATTATTCTCAAGTCCATCCCTGAGCCTTCGGCGCGCCTGATGGCGCTGCAGTCCGGCACGGTCGACATCGCCGACGACCTGGACCCGGATTCCATAGCGTTGGTCAAAAAGAATGCCAAGCTGGCCGTGATCGAGCGGCCCAGCGTCAACGTGGGCTATCTCGCCTTCAACACCGAAAAGCCGCGTCTGAAGGACCCCAAGGTGCGCCAGGCCTTGAGCCACGCCATCGACCGCGACACCCTGATCAAGACCATTTTTGCGGGGCTGGCCCTTCCGGCCAAGAACCCGTTTCCGCCCTCCATCTGGTCCTACAACGATTCCCTCAAACCTTACGACTACAACCCGGACAAGGCCAAGAAAATGCTGGCCGATGCCAAGTTCGACTTCAACGCCGAGATCGAGCTGTGGGCTATGCCGGTCTCCCGCGCGTATATGCCCGATCCGGTCAAGACGGCTGAGCTGATTCAGGCCTATTTCGCGGCGGTGGGCGTGAAGGCCAAGATCGTGCGCCACGAGTGGGGCACCTACTTGAGCAAGGTCGGCAGCGGCGAGCACGAGATGTGCATGCTCGGCTGGCTCGGCGGCAATTCCGACCCGGACAATTTCCTCTATGGCCTGTTATCGGCCGACTCGGCCAAGCCTCCGGGGGCGGCCAACATCGCCTTCTGGAAAAATGCCGAGTTCACGGAGCTGTGCCTGAAAGGCCAGAGGACCTTCAACAAGGCCGAGCGCACCAAAATCTACCTGAAGGCGCAGGAGATCTTCAACGCGGAAGCGCCGTGGGCGCCGCTGGTCCACACCATGAATGTGCGCTGCTACAGCAAGAAGCTGCACGATGTGCCCCTGCGGCCAAACGGCCTGAACTCGTTCCAGATGGTCTCGAAAGACAAGTAACCGCTTCGCGTGAGGCCCGATTTCGGTGTTGCACGTCGCCCCGCAGTCACTGCGGCGTACTCGCAGTACGCCTCGTGCCGCGGGGCTTGTGCGCCTTGAACTCGGGGCCTCGCGCGAAGCGGTTCACTGAAGTGGTTGGATACTCGAGTGCCTGGGTATTTAACGGGCCATGACGCCCGCCGTCACCGTTTTAGCCGGCGAGTTTGTTTTTTGTGCGGAGAGGCTTTCGGCCTCGATCGTCGCGGCTGGAAAGCCGCTCCCACAGGGGACATGGCAACTTGCTTGAAGGCGCGGGGTGGGAGCGGTTTTCCAGCCACGATGACGATTACGCCAGGACGCTAAGCGGCAATCAATTTTAGGCACTTTAGCTCACTATAGGCATTTTAGGCATTACCCCTCCCATGCCGATCGGCTTCATCAGCAAACGCCTGTTTCACCTGACCCTGATCATGCTGGGGGTTTCTCTGCTGGTGTTTCTGATGCTGCGCATGATCCCGGGCGACCCGGCCCGCCTGCTGCTCGGCGAGTTCGCCACGCAGGAGGATTTGGTGCGGCTGCGGACCCAGATGGGTCTTGACCGGTCCTATCCCGTCCAGTACGGGATCTATCTCGCGAACATCCTCCAGGGCGACCTGGGCAATTCCCTGCGCAACGGTGAGCCGGTGGCCACCGAGATCGGCGTGCGGCTGGTGGCGACCCTGGAGCTGGCTGTGGCGGCCATGCTGATCGCCTCTCTGGTGGGGATCGCGGCGGGGGTGATCTCCTCGGTGCGGCAGTATTCCGTCTTCGACTACGGCTCGATGTTCATGGCCCTGATCGGGGTCTCCATGCCGATCTTCTGGCTGGGCCTCATGCTGATCTACCTTTTAGCTGTCATGTTTCCGGTCATGCCCATGATGGGCCGGATCGGCATGGGCAGCGAGCCGGAGGTGGTCACCGGGCTGATGCTGGTGGACACCCTGCTGGCGGGCGAGGTCGAGGGCTTTGTCGATGCGCTGCACCACCTGGTGCTGCCCGCCCTTACGCTCGCGACCATTCCCATGGCGATCGTCGCGCGCATCACCCGCTCTGCGATGCTTGAGGTGCTCAACAAGGATTACGTGCGCACGGCGCGCGCCAAGGGCATGGGGGAAGGGGTGGTCATCCTGCGCCACGCCCTGCGCAATGCCTTTCTGCCGGTCGTGACCGTGCTGGGGTTGAACCTTGGATTGCTCCTGGGTGGGGCCGTGTTGACCGAAACCATTTTTTCCTGGCCCGGTCTGGGCCGTTATGTGGTGGACTCGCTCATGGCGCGGGACTACGCGGCCGTGCAGGGCTGCATACTTGTTTTTGCCGGCCTGATGGCGTTCATCAACCTGATCGTCGACCTGGTATATGCGGTGCTCGACCCGAGGATCCGCGTCCATGCATAAATGGGAGACCTTTCAGGACCTGTTGCGCAGCCGCAGCGCCACATTCGGCATGGGTTTGATCGCCCTGGTGCTGCTGGTGGCCGTCATCGGCCCGACGTTTGCCCCGTACGACCCCCTCAAACCCACCCCTCTGGATCGATTGAAGGGGCCGAGCGAAGAGCACCTCTTCGGCACCGACAGCCTGGGACGGGATATCTTCAGCCGCGTGATCTACGGCGCCCGCATCTCGATTCTGATCGGGTTGATCTCGGTCTCGATCTCGCTTCTGCCGGGGACACTCCTGGGTCTGCTGGCCGGCTACTTCGGCGGCCGGGTCGATAGCCTTATCATGCGGCTGATGGACATGCTGCTGGCTTTTCCGGCAATTTTGCTTGCCATCTTCATCACGGCCATCCTGGGCCCGAGCCTGCCCAACACCATGGTGGCGGTCGGGATCGTCTACATCCCTCACTACGCCCGTATTGTGCGCGCAAGCGTGCTCTCCCTCAAGGAGCAGCTTTTCGTCCAGGCCATCGCTCACCTGGGCGGCGGGCATGCGCGCATCCTGGGGTGGCACATCCTGCCCAACGCCCTGCCGCCGATCATCGTCTACGCGACGCTCGGCATGGGCACCGCCGTGCTGCAGGCGGCGGCGCTGGGCTTCCTGGGGCTAGGCGCCCAGCCCCCTCAGCCGGAGTGGGGGGCCATGCTGAGCGAGGGGCGCCAGTATATCCAGATTGCTCCGCACGTGGCGGCCTTTCCCGGTGCGGCGATCCTCTTGTTGGTGCTCGGGTTCAACCTCTTCGGCGACGGTCTGCGGGACGTGCTCGACCCTTCGCTGAGGTCGATGTGAGGAAGCGCGGCGTGAACGAACCGGTGCTCCAGATCATCGGGCTCAAGACCCAGTTTCAGACGAGGGGCGGGGTGGTGAAGGCCGTGGACGGCCTTGACCTTCAGTTGCATGCCGGGGAGACCTTCGGGTTGGTGGGAGAGAGCGGCTGCGGCAAGAGCGTCACGGCACTTTCGATTCTGCGGCTGCTGCCCAAGCCGGCGGGCCGCATTGCCGCGGGCCGGATCCTCTTCAACGGCAAGGATCTGGCCACGGTCGGTGAGGCGGAGATCCGCCGGATCCGCGGTAACAGGATCTCCATGATCTTCCAGGAACCCATGACCTCGCTCAACCCGGTCTACACCATCGGTTTCCAGATCGAAGAGGTCCTGCGCAAACACCGCGGGATGTCACGCACCGAGGCCCGGGCCGAGGCGGCGCGCGCACTCGGCCTGGTGGGTATGCCCGAGCCCGCTGCTCGTCTCGACGACTACCCGCACCAGTTTTCGGGCGGCATGCGCCAGCGGGCGATGATCGCCATGGCGCTCGCCTGTCGGCCTACTCTCATGATCGCCGACGAGCCGACCACGGCCTTGGATGTCACCATCCAGGCCCAGATCCTGGACCTGATTGCCCGCCTGAAGGAGGAGTTCGGCATGTCGGTGCTCCTCATCACGCACGACTTGGGGGTGGTGGCCGAGATCTGCCGCAACGTGGCGGTGATGTACGCCGGCAAGGCCGTCGAGAGCGCCGGAGTGGGGGCGCTCTACAGCCGGCCCGCCCACCCTTACACCGTCGGGCTTTTTAACTCCCTGCCGCGGGTCGGCGGTAGGGCCGGCGCTCTCAAGCCCATACCGGGAGCGGTGCCGAGCCTGGTGAACCTGCCGCCGGGCTGTGCCTTTCAGGACCGCTGTTTTCAGCGGCACAAGGCCTGCTGCGAGGAGCCGCCGTGGCAGCAGATTGCGGCGGGCCACTACGCCCGCTGCTGGAGGCCGCTGGGATAGAGCCATGGTGCAGCCGATTCTGGTCGCAGAGAACGTAGTCAGGCACTATGAACTGAAGGCCGCGGGCTTTTCACGCCGCAAGGGGCTGGTGCGCGCGGTGGAGGAGGTCTCCTTCAGCGTTGCCGCGGGGGAGGTCTTCGGCCTGGTAGGGGAGAGCGGCTGCGGCAAATCCACCCTGGGCCGGGTGTTGCTGCGTCTGGAAGAGCCCACCGCCGGTCAGGTTTTTTTCAATGGAGAGGATCTGTCCGGCTTTGACCGGACTCGCCTGCGGCATTTTCGGCGTGAAGCCCAGATCGTCTATCAGGACCCGTATTCGTCTCTGAATCCGCGTCGCCGCGTCGGGGAGCTTATCGGCGAGCCGCTCGATATCCACGGCATCGGCTCCACGCAAGAGCGACAGGAGCGGGTGGCTTGGCTGCTCGAGGTGGTCGGACTTCTGCCCGAACATGCTCGGCGTTACCCTCACGAGTTCTCCGGCGGCCAGCGCCAGCGTATCGTCATCGCGCGAGCCCTGGCCCTGAACCCGCAGTTGCTTCTGGCCGATGAGCCGGTCTCGGCCCTGGACGTTTCGATTCAGGCTCAGGTGATCAACCTCTTGCAAAAACTGCAGGCGGAATTTAAGCTGACCTACGTTTTCATCTCCCACGACTTGAGCCTGGTGGAGTACATCGCCGACCGGGTGGCCGTCATGTATCTCGGCCGCTTGGTGGAGCTAGCACCCAAGCGAGACCTCTACCACCGCCCGTTGCACCCTTATACCGAGGCGCTTCTTTCCGCCGCGCCGCTGCCGGATCCGAACGCCAAAAAAAACCGAATTCTTCTCTCCGGCGACGTGCCGAGCCCGATCAACCCGCCTGCGGGGTGCAGCTTCCACCCGCGCTGCCGCGAGAGACGCGGGATCTGCTCCGAACAATCCCCTGAGCTGCGCGAACTGAGCTCCGGCTGCTGGGTTGCTTGCCACAACCGATAAAATGAAAGTCGGAGTTCCGACGCTAGACGCGGCCGCCGCTCCAGCGCAGCTTGGACTTGAGCACGTCGAAGTAGGGGCGGCCGGGCACGTTGATCAGCTTCACGGGGTGCGCGCTCTGGCGCACCGAGATCACGTCGCGGTCGGTGAGGTCGAGCCCCTTTTGGCCGTCGAAGGTCAGGAGGATGTCGGATGAGCCTTTTTCCAGGCGGATGGTGATTTCAACCCCATCGGGGACGACCAGGGGGCGGATGGTGAGGGTAAACGGGCAGATGGGGGTGATGATGATCCCGGGCACGTTGGGGTGAACGACCGGTCCGCCGGCGGCCAGGGAGTAGGCCGTGGACCCGGTTGGGGTGGAGACGATCAGCCCGTCCGCCCGGAAGGTGGTCAGAAAGTTGCCGTCGATGTGGGTGTCGATGTTGGCGAGCCGGGCTAAGGCGCCCTTGTTGATCACGATGTCGTTCAACACCGTTTCGCGTGCAACCAACTCTCTTCCCCGGGTTACGCGCACCTCGAGGCGCATGCGCTGCGTCAGGGTGAATTTTTGCGCAAGGACCTTTTCGGCTGCCTGGAAGAGATTTTCAGCCGCTATCTCGGCCAGGAAGCCGATTTCCCCGAACTTGATTCCCAGGACCGGGACGTCCCGATCCCCGATCCAGCGCACGGCGCTCAGGAAGGTGCCGTCGCCTCCCAGCACGAACACGCAGGAGAGGTTGCGGGGTGCTGCGGCGTGGCGGCGCTCGAACCCTCGAGGGGCCGGCGACGGGCTTTGCCGGCGAGTGACCCCGACCCCGCGCGACGTCAGCCAGGATTCGAATTCATCCGCCTTGGCCGCTGCGCGCGGGTCCTTTTTTACATACACGCCGACCTGGTGCATCCCGGAATCGGAAATTTTTTTCATGCGCGCACCGACCACCGCCCTTTCCTCCTTTGCGATATCACGTCGCGCCATTCATACAGGCTCGATCCGCCCGGGTCAACCTTGATGAACTCGCATAAATTCACCTGTGGTGATGACCCCGTAAAAACTTATAAGCCGTCGGGAAAGTCGACGGCGCGAAACCCCAGGTTGCCGTAGCGGTGATAGTTGATGCTTACGCTCTGTTGGCGATAGTAATGCAGAAGCTCCAGGCGGCCCTCCATGAGGACGGGGCTGCGCGCGATGAAGACGCCGGTTTCGGCGGCGGCGGCAAACACCGCGGGCGGAACGCGTCGGGGCGCAGCGTAGCGGATGCGGTCGATCGACGAAATCAAGGCGATCACCTGCGCATCGGTCTCCTTGAGCAGCGGGGCACAGCCGGTCAGCCGCAGGCCTTCCCGTCCATAAAGAAAGCGGGTGGCCGGCGTGTCCATGCCCGGCGGCAGGCTGACGCGCAGGTGGTTGTCTGTGGCCCGGACCGCCACGATCCGCGCCAGGGTTTCGAACAGCGAGTCCTCCGGGTGCAGGCGCACCAGGATCGTACCCAGCGGCCGATGCCGCAGGAAGTTGTCCTGGCCGCGCAAATTGGCATAATCGATCTCACGGGAGAACTCCCGTTCGACGTGGGTGAGGTAGCTGAGGATGGCGCAAACCGTCTTGCGCAGCTCGGGCGCATCCTGCCCGAAGTCACCCCAGTCCAGCTTGAGCTGCCAGCGTTGGACCAGGCGCAGCAGGGGGTGGGGGGTGGTGATCGGGCCAGTTGCCGGAGGACCGCTCTCTTCAAAACTGAGAAATTGGGTGACATAGTGCGGACCGCCCGCCTTCAGGCCCTCGCCCACCGAAGATTTACCCATGCCGCCGAACGGCTGCCGCCGGACGATCGCCCCGGTGGTGCCGCGGTTGATGTAAAGGTTCCCGGCCCGGATGCGCTCCGACCAGAAGTTCTGCTCGCGCTCGTCCAGGCTCTCGAGCCCCGCGGTGAGGCCGTACCCGGTGCGGTGTACGAAATCGATCGCTTGTTTCAGGGTGTCGGCGCACATCACCCCCAGCACCGGGCCGAAAAATTCGGTCAGATGAGCTGTACTGCCGGGCTGCACCCCCCACTTGATCCCCGGCGACCACAGGTGCGGGTTGCCGGCGAGTTGGTGCGGTTCAAGGGCCCAGGACTCGCCGGTATCAAGCCCGGTCATCGTCTCCCCCAGGGGGCCGCACGGCGGGCGGATCAGCGGACCGGTCTGGCTGGTGAAGTCCCAGGCCGAGCCGGCCTTGAAGGTGGCGGCGGCATCCACCAGCTGGCGCTTGAAGTTCTCGTCCTCGTAAACCTCCCGCGCTAGGATCAGCAGCGAGGTGGCCGAGCATTTCTGCCCGGAGTTTCCGAAGGCCGACCCCACGACGTTGCCGACTGTCTGCTCGCGGTCTGAGAGCGCCGAGACGATGGTGGCGTTTTTGCCTCCCGTTTCGGCGGCCAGCAACAGGTCGGGGCGGTCCTTTAAAATCCGCAGGGCGGTTTCGGTGCCGCCGGTCAGGATGACGAAGTCCACATCGGGGTGGCCTGTGATCCGCGAGCCGACCCCTCCGCCCTCGCAGGGCAAAAATTGAAGCGTGTTGGGCGACACCCCGGCCTGCCAAAAGCAACGGCAGAGCAGCCAGCCGACCAGGATCGCGTCCGAGGAGGGTTTGAAGATGACGGTGTTGCCGGTGGCCAGCGCCGCTGCGATGCCGCCGCAGGGGATGGCGATGGGAAAGTTCCAGGGAGCGACCACCACCCCGACCCCTTGGCCCCGGCAGGTGAGATTGTCGCTCTGCGTATATGCCCGGGCGGCGAATGGGTAGAACTCGGCGAAGTCGACGGCTTCGGAAACCTCCGGGTCGGCTTCGGTGAAGACTTTGCCCGTGCTGGCGGCGGTCGCACCGATAAGGTCTCCGCGGGCCTTGCGGATCTCGTTGGCGGCGGCGGACAGGATCCGGTGCCGGTGGGAAAAATTCATGTTGCGCCAGCCGTCCGGGTCTTCCCGGGCAATGGCCACGGCGGCCAGTGCGTCCTCGGCGCTGGCCAGTGCGCAGCGTGCCACCACCACTCCGAGCGGCAGCTGATTCGGGTCACGGGCGGGGAGGATCTTGCGGCCGGCAATGAGCTGCCGGCCGCCGACCACCACGGGGACCTCGATGGGGGTGTCCTGGGGGCATTTCATCCAACGCCGGCGGATCTCTTCGGCCCAGGCGCGGTTGGCGGACAGCGACCAGTCCGTGTTCGGTTCGTTGCGGAACTCGCCCGCGCGGAAGTATCCGAGTTGCTCGGGGAAGGTTTCGTTTCGCCGGTCCTGGGTCCGATGGGGGCGGCTTGCGCCGAGCGTCGCCATGCGCCGCACCGAGGCCCTGAACTGCTCGGCCAGCATCTCCCAGGCCGGAGTCCCGGTTTTCAGCCCGTTCAGATGGCGTAAAAAGTTCCGGGGGCCGGTGTTTTCATCCAGCCGCCGGATGAGGTAGGCGACGGCGGAGAGAAAATGCCGGTCTTCCGCCACCGGCGCATAGGCCAGAAAATCCCGCCCGGTTTCGTGCACCGCCCGGCGCAGGTGGTTGGCCATACCCTCGATCATTTCGAAGGTGAGAACCCCCTCCATCCCGTTGCGCCGCGCCAGCAGCAGCGCATAGGCCTGGTCGAACAGGTTGTGGGAGGCCGCACCCAGGCGCACGGCCCGCGCGACGTCGGGCTCCAGCGCGAAGGCCACCATGCGTTTCCAGTTGGCGTCCACGTCGAGCTTGTTGTCGTAAGGGGCCTGTGGCCAGCCCTGCAGGGCGGATTCAAGCTGTTCCATCTCCAAATTGGCACCCTTGACGATTCGGATCTTGATGGGGCTGCCCCCGGCGTCCACCCGCCGCCGGGCCCAGGCCGTGATCTCCTGGAGCACGGCCAGGGAGTCCGGCAGATACGCCTGCAGTGCCATGCCGGCAAACACCTGGCGGAACTCCGTTTGGTCCAGCGTGCGCATAAAGGCGGATGCCGTCAAAGACAGATCGCGATAGGCTTCCATGTCGAGAGTTACGGATTTGGGGGCCCGGGAACCGTCCGGTCGAAGAAAAACCTGGGAGGCGGCCTCGCGGTAAAGCTGCGCGAGCCGCGTGCTGATCCGTTCGACGGTCTCCGCATACGACAGGGGGTGGATCTGGGCGCAGACGGTCGAGATCTTGACAGCAATGCTCTCGACCCGGGGGTTGCGTAGATCGGCGAGGTAGGTGGCCATGTGGGCCAGGGCCTCCTCGTCACCGAGGACCTCCTCTCCCAGATGGTTGACGTTGACCCGGAAACCTTCAAAACGCCGTTGGTCGAGGTAGGCGCCGAGCGGCGCGGGTTCGCCGGGGATGATGACGTGGCGGCTGTCGGCGCGCATCTTGGCTGTGATCCGCGGCACCGTTAGCCCCGGTATGAAACGGCCGATGCGCATGAAGAGACGCACGAGCAGCTGGTCCTGGGGGAAGAAAAACCGCGGGATCCCGCGGGTGGACAGCACATGGTGAACCTGATCGGCCGTGCGGCCCACGGTTCGGCTGCGGAAGCCCTGGTCGATCAGGGCGGTCAGGATGGCCTTGCCCTCCGGGTCCGCCACCAGCCGCGCGAGCTGCCGGCTGCGGCGGGCTTCCGCCCGGGTCATGCGGGCATTGGCCCGCTCCTGCCAGTGTTTGGCAAGTGCGACAGCCTCTTCCATGATGGGGTCATCCGGCGGCTGACTCATCGGGAGCTCCCCACGCCTCTTGCCCTTTGCCTGCTACACCACCGCCTGCCATACCGCCACGGCGCCAAACACCACCAGGACAAGTCCCGAGATCCGGTTGACCCATCGCAGGATCCCGGGGTTGAGCTTTTCGCGCGCCAGGCCGACCCCGCCGCTCAGGATCAGCCACCAGGCGGCCGATCCGATGAACACCCCGAGCACCAGCAGCGCGGCGGCTAAGACGTCGCCGCCGGTGTTCACGACGCCTAAGGCCGCAAAGATACCGGCAAACGCCAGAATCGTCATGGGGTTGGTGAGCGTCAGGAAGAAAGTGGAGGCGTAGCTCGCCGCAAGTCCGCTGCCGGGGGCGGCGGCGGGGTTCTCCGCCGGCCTCGATTTCAGGGTTCGGACTCCAAGCAGCAGCAGAAAAAACCCGCCGATCAGCTGGATCAACGCGCGCTGGTCCACCAGGAAGCTCGAAACCACGGTCAGCCCGAAGCCGGCCACGCACCCGTAGAGCGCATCGGCCGTGGCCGCCCCCAATCCCGAGAGCAGGCCGGCCATCCGTCCATCGGCAAGGGTGCGGCGGATGCACAGGATGCCGATGGGCCCGACCGGTGCCGCGATGGAAAACCCGATCACCAGCCCGCGCCAGAAGAGTCCGATGTCCATGTGACGGTGATCCTAATCCGAAGTATGGGTTAAGCGTTGCACGCCACCAGCGGCAGCGCTTCGTCAGCGAGTAAGTTCAGATCTCTAAACCGCCTCACAAAACCCGGTTCAAAAACAGTAGATCACGTCCGCAGGCAAGGCGTCGGTCGCCGAAAAAGCGCAGCATACGAACCAGTATGTGAGCATTTTGAGGCGGCCGGCAACACCGCATGCGGGCGTTAGATGCATTTTTGAAACGGGATTTTCAGTGTTCGCCGAGGTACGCCTTGCGCACCATCTCATTATCGGCCAGGCTGGCGGCCGAATCGCTGAAGATGATGGTGCCGGACTGCAGGACATAGCCCCGGCTGGCGACCTGTAGGGCCATACGGGCGTTTTGTTCGACCAGGAGAATGGTGGTGCCGGCGGCATGCAGCCGGCGGATGGTGTCGAAAATGCCGTCGACCAGCACCGGCGCCAGACCCATGGAGGGTTCGTCGAGCAGCAGTACCCGGGGGTTGGCCATCAGCGCCCGGCCCATGGCGAGCATCTGCTGCTCGCCGCCGGAAAGCGTCCCGGAGACCTGCTTGCTGCGCTCCTTTAGGCGCGGGAACAAGCTGAAGACCCGCTCCAGGTTGTCCGCGTTTTTTTTCTTGTCCGCGCTGGTGAAGGCGCCCATTTCCAGATTTTCCCTCACCGTGAGCCGGCCGAACACGCGCCGGCCCTCCGGTACCTGGATCACGCCTTTCATCACGATTTCATGGGCGCGCAGTCGGGTGAGGTCTTCGCCGTTTAGGCGAATGGATCCCGTGCGGGGTTTCAGCAGGCCGCTGGCGGTCTTGAGCATGGTGCTTTTTCCGGCGCCGTTGGCCCCGATGATGGTGACGACCTCGCCTTGCTCGACGTGCAGGGAGACGGCCTTGAGCGCGTGGATGTTGCCGTAATAGGTGTTGATGCCCTCAACTTCCAGCATGGGCATGGCATGATTCCTTTCTTCCATGCGCTGCGCAGACGTTTGCCGTGCTACGCTCAACCCGGATGTTTCATGAAACGTTCGGGCTAACGCACGTCAGGCGGCGCAGGGTTTGGCCGTTCCCCCCTTGCCGAGGTAAGCCTCGATCACCTGGGGGTTGCATTGAACTTCGGCCGGCAGGCCTTCGGCGATCTTCTTGCCGTAGTCCAGCACGGTCACCTGCTCGGAGATGCCCATCACCACCCGCATCTGGTGCTCGATCAGCAGAATGGTGATCTTGAGCTCATCGCGCAGGTGGCGGATGAAATCCATCAAATCCTGGGATTCCTTCGGGTTCATGCCGGCCGCTGGTTCGTCCAACAGCAGCAACTTGGGCCGGGAGGCGAGGGCGCGTGCGATTTCAAGCCGCCGCTGATCTCCGTAAGGCAGATTTTTGGCCAGAAAGTCGCCTTTGCCCGTCAGGTTGACGAACCGCAGCAGGTTTAACGCATCTTCGTTCGCCTGTTTCTCTTCCCGGCGGGTGGCGCGGGAGCCGAAGACGATGCCGATAAAGTTGGCATGCAGGTGGCTGTGCTGCCCGACCAGGATGTTCTCCAGAGCGGTCAGATTCGGGAACAACCGGATATTCTGATAGGTCCGGGCGATCCCGTGGCGCACGATCTGATCCGGGTTCAACCCCACCAGAGGATAATCCTCCAGGAATATCTGCCCGATCTCGGGGCGGTAGAACCCGGTGATGCAGTTGAACAAGGTCGTCTTGCCGGCGCCGTTCGGGCCGATGACGCTGTGGATGCTCCGTTCCTTGACCGTCAGATCCAGGTTTTCGATAGCAACCAGGCCACCGAACTGCTTGGTGATATTCTGGATGGTGATGACTGCCATGGCATGCTCCTTCTATCCCGGGGGGGCGGCCGGGGCACCTGCTGCGGGGGGGGGCGCAGTTTCCATCGCGTCGTGGAGCTCACGCTTGTGTGTGGCCTCCGGCCACAGCCCCTCCGGTTTCAGCAGCATCATGGCCACCAGGGCGGCGCCGTAGACGAGCAGCCGGTACTCGGCGAACTCCCGCAGCAGTTCCGGCAGACCGACCAGGGCAATAGCCCCGACCACCACGCCGGGCATGCTGCCCATGCCGCCGACGATGATCACGCATATGATGTTGATGGAGATCATCACGTTGAAGCTGTGGGGGTAGACCGAACCAATCTTCGAAGCGAAGATGGCGCCGCTGAGCGCTGAGAACCCGGCCCCGGTGGCAAAGGCGAGCAGTTTGGTGGCCACCAGGTTGATGCCCATGGCCTGGGCCACGTCCTCATCCTCGCGCATCGCCATCCAGGCTCTCCCCAACCGGGAGTCGCGCAGCCGCCACGAAATGAAACCAACTAGAATGCAGCCTGCCAGCAGCAGATAATAAACTTCCTGGGGGGATGCAAATTCGAAATCGCCGATGCGGGCTTTGGTGATCTTGCCGATGCCTTGGGCGCCGCCCAGCCAGGGACGCAGGGCATCGGAGAGCACCAGGATGCGGATAATCTCACCGAACCCGAGGGTAGCGATGGCCAGGTAGTCGCCGCGCATTTTCAACACCGGGATGCCCAGCATCACGCCGGCGATGATCCCGAGCAGAACGGCGAAGGGCAAGGCCTGCCAGAAGGTCAGGCTGAAAAAGCCCAGTTCCGGCGAGGTCAGGATCGCCACCGTGTAAGAGCCGATGGCGAAGAAGGCCACATAGCCTAAGTCGAGCAGCCCGGCGAAGCCGACGACGATGTTGAGGCCCAGGCCGAGCAGCACGTAAAGGCCGACAATGGTCATCACTTCGCTCAAAAAAAGCCCCAGGGCGTGCGGCAGAATCAGGAGCACCACAGCGGCGGCCAGAATCGCCGCCAGTTTTAAATTGCGCTTGGGCCCGGGCTGCATGGCCTGAACGCGGCGGCCCACCGCCTGGCGCTTGGCCGACCAGATGGCGGTGGCGGCGGCGACGGCGCAAAACAATCCCACCGCGCCCCCGGGGGAGAGCCCGTTCCCGGAGAAGAGCCAATCGGCCAGCACGGCGAGAGGGCCCCAGGTGCCGATGATGGGGGCGATCAGGTCCTGGAGCATGCCGACGACGGCCAGACTGCAAATCCCCGTGATCAGGGCGTGTCGCCATAAGTTCGGCACGAGAAAGAGCAGTCCGGTCAGTAAACCGATCAGGGCGCCCGACAGCAGCATCAGCCCGATGCCGGTCCATATGTTTTCCTGATAAAACAAGAGCAGGTTGAACAGGGCCGGGGAGGCGTTGATGAACACCTGGCGCATGTTGACCGTTTTCCCCAGCAGGATCAGCAGAACCAGCATAGCGGCCATAACGAGACCCGCCGTCACTCCAGCGGCCAGCATGGGACCGGCGGACCGCGACGGGGTGCGCTTGACGGCCATGTAGGCAATGAACGCCGAGGTAAAGACCAGCAGCGTCTGGCCCATGGAAATGACGCCGCTGACGATCTCGCGCTGGTTGAATGCGTACACCATGCCGATCAGTGCCAGCAGCACTAGGCAGACCCCGCCGATCACACCCAATCGGAAACCGGGGAGCCGTTGAGTCCGAGTTGCAGTCATCTCACTCCCGTCCTAAGCGGATCACGCTTTCGTGACCGCCAGTCTTTCCCCCAGTATGCCGCTGGGGCGGAAAATCAGCACCAGGACCAGCATCGTGAAGGCAATGGCGTCCTTGAGCTGGTAGGGGGCGACGATTCCCAGCCCGTCCAGGAAAAGGCTGGGGCCGACCGACTCCACCAGTCCGAGAAAAATCCCCCCGAGCATCGCCCCCGGGATGTTGCCGATTCCCCCCAAGACCGCCGCAGTGAACGCCTTGATCCCCGGGATGAACCCCATGAAGAAGTGGACCTGTTTGAACATGATGGCGTAGAGCACGCCGGCCGCACCGGCGGCGGCGCCGCCGATCATGAAGGTCATGGAAATCATCCGGTCCACATCGATGCCCATCAGGGCGGAGGCCTCCTTGTCCTCGGAGACCGAACGCAGGGCTTTGCCGAGGCGGGTGCGTTGCGTGAACTGGTATAGGGCCACCATCAACAGCCCGGCGGCTACGATGACCAGCGCCTGGAACTTGAGCACGCGGATCGGCCCGAGGCTGAAATGGCCTTCCAGGGCGGTGACGACCGGATAGGCCTGAAAACCCGATCCGTAGAGCCCGCGGAACACATACTGCAGGAAGAAGGAGGCCCCGATGGCCGTGATCAGCGGCACCAGGCGAGGAGCGCCGCGCAGCGGGCGGTAGGCGATGCGCTCCAGTAGAACCGCAATCAGGGTGGAGGTGGCCATCGACACGATGAACACCAGCACCAGGCTGATCACCGGATGGGACTCCAGCAGCCCGCTGCGATGGAAGTAGGCGGCGAAAAAATAGGCGGTGTAGGGGCCGCTCATGAAGACTTCGCTGTGGGCGAAGTTGATCATGCGCAGTACGCCGTAGACCATGGTGTAGCCCATGGCGATCAGGGCGTAGACGCTGCCCTGGGCCAACCCGAAGATGACGAAGTCGACCCAGTGGCGGGCGCTGTAGGTGCCCTTGACGATCGTGGAGGCCGACCCCCACACGATCAGCACCAGCAGGAGGCCGCCGATCGACCACATCACGATATCGGTGGGGCTCATTCTCTCGCGGAGATTTTTAAGCATTTGGCTCTCTCAGATTAAGAGTTCGTCATTCCGCGTGCAAAAAAATGAAACATTCAAATTAACTTCAGGCGTACGACCGTTTGGGGCCGCTGCAATATTAAAAGAAGAGCCGGGCGCCTGGGCGGTGCCCGGCTCTGTTGTCGGGGCGGGTGTCATCGGCCGCCGCGCTGAAACGCGGCGACACGAAAACCGGAGCGGAAACCCTCAGCGAAATCAGTAAGGCTTCCAGAACGGGGTTTGCGGGTTCTCCAGCTTCTTGATGTTCTCCGCGGTCTGCTGATAGATGGCGATGCGCGGGTCGGCGCAGTCCCCGAATTTGTCGCAGGTGAGATTGCCGGTCAGCCCCTGCAGCCCCTTGGTGGCCAGCATGGCATCGCGCAGCGCCTTGCGGCCGATGTGCAGGTTGTCGCCGTCCTTAACGGCCACTTTTTCGATGGCGGCAAAGATGATCATGGCCGCATCGTAGCCGTGGGCGTGAAAAGGCGCGATGGGCTTTTCACCGAATTTTTTCTGGTGCTTGTCCAGGAAGCCCTTGTACCCGGCGGCAAAGGCCGAAAAATCAGGGCTGGAATGGAACATGCCGACCGCGGTTTCACCGGCGGCTTTGTAGAAATCCGGGGAGAAGGAGCCGTCCGCGCTCATCAGGTAGACCTTTTCCAGGCCGGCGACCTCTTTCACCTGGCGGGTGATGTGCCCCGCGGCGGCGATGAAGATCGGGTAATACATAAACTCGGGTTTGCCGGTGGCGATCTTGGTCAACACCGGCCGCATGTCGGTGTCGGTCGGGGCCACGGCCTCCTGGGAGGTGATGGTGCCGCCGAGCTTTTTGAACTCTTCTGCGAACACGGCCTGGAGCTGTTCGGCATAAACGCTGCCGTCGTGGATGGTGGCGGCCTTCTTGACGCCCATTTTCTTGATCGCAAACTGGGCCGCGACCGCTCCCTGGATCTTGTCGTTATGGGCGGTGCGCAGGTAGCCGTCGTATTCCGGACCCCGCTTGGGGTCGGTCAGGTAGGGGGCGGTGTTCGAAGGCGACACCGTGCTGATGCCGGCCTTCCAGAGAATCGGCACCCCCGGCTTGGCGGCACTGGAGCAGTTGGAGCCGACCGCAGCCACGACCGTCGGGTCGGAGGCGATCTTCGTGGCAGCCGCTTGCCCGCCTTCAGGGCCGCAACCGGTGTCCTGCCCGGTCAGCTTGATCGGGTGGCCCAGGATCTTGCCGCCTTTGTCGGCGATGGCGATTTCGACGCCGCGCTTGGTGTCTTCGCCCAAGGATGCATCGGGGCCGGCGACCACCATCCAATAGGCGATGTGGATGGGCTGGCCTTTCTTGATCGTGACGACCCCCAGGGGGTCCTTGGGCGGAGCGGCTTGTGCCGCGCTCATCAGCGTAAACGCGACGACCAGGGATAGTGCGACCATCAGGGCTAAACGACGTTTCATGGCTGCCTCCTTCAAGAATTTAGGGTTGGTGGGTGAAGAGTTGTCATTCCCTGCCCTCCGATCGGCAGGAAGACCTGAACAACCCGGCGTGATTTACGCTGCGAACCTACTAAACGAACTTCATTCTGTCAAGTGCCCTACATTTAAAATACCAAGACACCTCAGACGATCCCGGCCTCGCTCAAAGGCCGGTTTTCCAGGACCCGCTGCGGCGAGAAAATCGAAAGATCGAGTGCTATCGGCCGCTTCAAAATGAGCTCGGAGAGATAGCGGCCAACCGCCGGGCCCTGCTGCAGGCCATGCCCCGAAAACCCGGTCGCAAGATAAAGCCCTTTTATTTCGGGCCATTCCCCCAATATGGCATTGCCGTCGAGGGTGTTCACGTCGTAGAGACCGGCCCAACCGCGGACCAGTTTGAGCCGGTCCCAGGCCGGTACGAACTCCGCCAGCTCCGGCCAGAGCAGTTCCATGAAGCGTTGGTCGTCCCAGGTGAAATTGAACCCCACCGGGTCTTCCGGAACGGACTTGCCGAGCAGGATCAGCCCGCCGGTTTCAGTGCGGAAATACAACCCCGAGAGCAGAACGGTCAGGGGCAGGGGACCGTCCGGTTTGACGGCGGTGTCCAGGGCGAAGACCTGGCGTTTCACCGACACCACCGGCAGGTTCACCCCGGCCGTCGCGGCCAACTCTGCCGCCCAGGCGCCCCCGCAGTTAACGATGCAGCCGGAGGTCATCCTCCGGCCGTCGGCCAGCTCGATCCCGGCGGCGCGTCCGGCCTCGGTGCGAAGGGCGGCGACATCGCCGGTGAGGTAGTGCGCACCGAGGGAGCGGGCCTTGGCCTTGTAGGCCATCAGTACGGCATAGGCGTCGAAGTGGCCGTCGTCCGGGCCGTAGGTGGCGCCGACGATATCCTCCCCGGGTTCATACAGGGGATAGCGCTCGCGAATCTGCGCCTGCGGCCACCACTCGATGCGGCAGCCGAGACTGCGCTGCAGGTCGAAGGCTTTTTGCGCAGCCGCCTGGTTTTCGGCGCCGACCAGAAACAGGTTGCCCTCCTGGTGAAAGTAGATCTTGGGCCGCTCCACCCCGACCGCCATCTCCTCTTCGAAGCGCTTCAGCACCTCGAATGCGTACAGGGAAATTTGAATGTTTTCCTTGAGGCTGAACTGAATGCGCACGTTGCTCATGGACAGGGTGGTCGAGGCGCGGGCATAGGTCGGGTCGCGCTCCACCACTGCGACCTTGAGCGCCGGGTCGGCTTTTGTGAGATAGTAGGCCGTGGCGCTGCCCATGATCCCCCCGCCGGTGATGATGACGTCGTAAACGTTGTTTTCCATAAGCCTTATAGTTTCTCCTGTGGGTATTCCAAGTCTAAACGCTTCGATGGAAACAGCATAGGGCAGAGCGCATAGGGTGAAGGCGGCGGGCGGGAATTGTTTTTTTCTCCTGTACCCAAGGCCCTCTGCATTTTGCCGTTTACAACGGCAAAATGGTGCCGATCCCCTTCTCCCGGGCACGCCGGTAGATCAGCGGGGCGACCGCCATGTCGTCGATGGCCAGTCCCAGATTGGCGGTCATCGTGCGCTCCACAGGGGTCGTGCGCCCTTTTTTACTGCCGGTTACAAGCTCGCCCAGGTCGGCGTGGATCGGCGGGATGTTCTGGAAGTAGCCCATGCTTTGATAGAGTTTGAGCTGGGGCACATCGTCCGTGCAGAACTCGGCCGCCTGGGCCAGCGCCTCGCGGCTCCAGTAGGAGTCGTAGTCCACGAGCGAGGCGAAGGCACCCTCGTCGAGCCAGCCGGCCTGGATGGTGGCGTGCGGCGTCTTCAGGATCGGGCCGGCCGTGACCACGATGTCGCAGCCGCTCACGGCGGC
>JBGSTS010000204.1:0-4479 GCA_041736435.1 Desulfobacterales bacterium
GCGCCCCGTCCACGTGCAGGCCGAGACCGTGGCGCCGGGTGATTTCCGCTGCGGCGTGCATGAAGGCTGTGTCCAGCGGTGCCCCGCCGCAGAGGTTGTGGGTGTTCTCGAGCATCAGGAGGCGGGTGCGCGGGAAGTGCAGGTTGTCGCTGCGGACGGCGGCCTCGATCTCCTCCAACAGCAGGGTGCCGTCTTCCCGGTTGAGCACGGTGCGCGGGCAGATCCCGCCCACGGCGGCCATTCCGCCCTGCTCATAGATAAAGCTGTGAGAGAGGTGGCCGAGGATGACCTCGTCCCCCCGGCCGCAGTGGGCGAGCAGGCTGGCGAGGTTGGCCATCGTCCCGCTGGGGACGAGCAGGGCGGCCTCCTTGCCCAGCAGCTCGGCCGCCTTGGCCTCCAGGCGGTTGACCGTGGGGTCTTCGCCGAAAACATCGTCGCCGACCTCGGCCGCAGCCATGGCCCGGCGCATGGCGGGGGTGGGGCGGGTCATGGTGTCGGACCGCAGTTCAATTGTCGGCATGCTGGTGGTGCCTCCCCAACGTCGGACCCGCGCCCTCAGCACACGGCTCTGCACAAAACCGGCTGCGGGATAAAGGCTAAAGGGTTCGGGGTTCAGGGGTCAGGAAACCCGCTCAGACCGATACGCCGGTCTTTTTGCGCAATTCTGAACACTGAAACCTGTCGAGCTTCCTTACTCCATCGACCCTTGGGTTGCAAGGCTTCCGGCCTGCAGCCATTGGCAGAGGTGGGCGTCGAAGTCCCGCCCATGCAGATTTAATTTGACGCAAGTAGTTTCTGTGGGAGCGGCTTCCAGCCGTGACGGGAATGCGAAATCGTAGATCTTGACTATCTGCGAACTGAAAGCTAATAGCAGTCACTGAACCGATTTCATTTTATGGAGCCGTCAACCGGGAGGACCACCGCAAACCAGTGAGGGGGATGACCATGGCCAAGATGTTGTGGAAGCCGTCCGAGGAGAGCGTCAGGCAGTCCGCCATGTTCCGCTTCATGCAGCTCATCAACTCCAGATTCAATCAGCGCTTCACCGGCTACGAGCCCCTCCACGCCTGGTCCGTCAACCACATCCCCGATTTCTGGGCGACGCTGTGGGAGTTTGTGGATGTCATCCACTCCCAACCCTATGATTCCGTGGTGGAGGGTTTGGACAAGATGCCCGGGTCCCGCTGGTTTCCCGGCGCCCGCCTGAATTTCGCCGAAAACCTCCTGCGCTACCGGGACGACCGTACCGCCCTCGTTTTCAAATCGGAGGGGCAGCCCTCGACGCGGATCTCCTACGCTCGGCTCTATGACGAGGTGGCGCGGGTGGCCCACAGCCTGCGTGCGATGGGGATAACGCCCGGCGACCGTGTGGTCGGATTCCTGCCCAACATGCCCCACGCGATCATTGCCATGCTGGCGGCAGCCAGCCTTGGTGCCACCTGGTCCTCCTGCTCGCCGGATTTCGGGATCAAGGGGGTGCTCGACCGTTTCGGCCAGATCCGGCCGCGGGTGATTTTCTGCGCCGACGGCTATTTTTTCAAGGGCCGCAAGATCGACTCCCTCGAGCGGCTGGCCGGCATTCTCAAAGAGCTGCACTCGATCGAGCGCGTGGTGGTCGTGCCCTACACCGAACCGGCGCCGGGCATCGGCAAGCTCCCCAAGGCCGTTCTCTGGGAGGAGTTCCGGGCCACGGCATCCGGACTGCCGATCCAGTTCGAGCAGCTGCCGTTCGAGCACCCGCTTTACATCATGTATTCCTCGGGCACCACGGGGCTGCCCAAGTGCATGGTGCAGAGCGCGGGGGGCATCCTGGTCCACCACCTGAAGGAGCTTGTCCTGCACACCAACCTCGCCCGCCGGGACACCATCTTCTACTTTACCACCTGCGGCTGGATGATGTGGAACTGGCTGACGAGCTCGCTGGCGGTCGGTGCCACCCTGGTGCTCTTCGACGGCAACCCCTTCCACCCCCACCCCGGCGTGCTGTGGGAGATGGCCCAGGACGAAAAAATCTCGGTCTTCGGCACGAGCGCGGGCTACATTGCAGCGCTCATGAGCTCCGGCGTGAAGCCGCGCGAGGCATACGAGCTTGCACCGCTGCGGGCGTTGCTCTCCACGGGCTCGCCGCTGTCCGTGGACGGCTTCGAGTTCGTCTACCGCGACGTAAAGCCGGATTTCCAGCTCGCCTCGATCTCCGGCGGGACCGACCTGAACGGCTGCTTTGCCCTGGGCAACCCCATGGGGCCGGTTTATGCCGGGGAGCTGCAGTGCCGCGGGCTGGCGATGGACGTGCATGCCTTCAGCGCCGAGGGCAAACCCGTCATCAACCAGCAGGGGGAGCTCGTGTGCGGCAAGCCGTTTCCCTCCATGCCCATCTATTTCTGGGACGACCCCGCGGGCAAGAAGTACTACGGCGCCTACTTCGGGGTGTACCCCAACGTGTGGCGGCACGGGGATTTCATCGAAGTCAACGAGCGCGGCGGGGTGACCATCTACGGCCGCTCGGACGCCACCCTCAACCCGGGCGGGGTGCGGATCGGCACGGCCGAAATCTACAGCATCGTGGCCCTGATGCCGGAGATCGTTGACAGTGTCGTCATCGGTCAGAACTGGAAAAACGATGTGCGCGTGATTCTCTTCGTGAAGCTGCCCGAGGGCGAGCAGTTGACCGAGACGCTCAAGAAAAAAATCAGGGACACCATCCGCAGCCTGGCCTCCCCGCGCCACGTGCCGGCCAAGATCATCGCCGTGCCGGGCATCCCCTACACGCTCAACATGAAGAAAGTGGAGATGGCCATCAAAAAGGTCATCGACGGCCAACCCGTGCTCAACAAGGACGCTTTGGGCAACCCGGAGGTTCTTGATTTCTACGCGGACATCAAGGAGCTGCAGGAAGACGCATGATTACAACTGTGCCCGCCGGGGCCGACACACGGATCCTGTTCCCCATCGGCGTGGTCAGAAACACCGGCGCCGCCGCCTGGTTGGAGGTTCGCGAGGAATACCGCGACGCCATGCTCGGACTGGAGGGTTTCTCCCACATCCTCGTTTTTTTCTGGTTTAACCAAAACGACACCCCCGAGCTGCGCGCCACCCTGCAGGTGCGCCCGCGCAAAAACCCCCAAAACCCGGTGACGGGCGTATTCGCGACCCACTCCCCCCTGCGGCCCAATCTGGTTGGGTTAACCCGCTGCCGGGTGTTGGCCATCGAGGACATGGTTATCCGGCTCGATGCGATCGACGCCCGCGACGGGTCCCCGCTCATCGACATCAAATGCTTCATCCCCGACAAGGAGCCCGTGCCGGACATCCGCCTCCCGCACTGGGTGTGAGCATGCCGACCCGCCTCTGCGGCCAGATCGAGACCATCACCTTCACCAACGAGGAGACGGGCTTCACGATCGCCCGGGTGCGGGTGCCCGGCCGGCGCGACCTGGTGACCGTGGTCGGCAGCCTGCTCGCCCCCGTCCCCGGGGAGCTTCTGGAGATGGAGGGCGACTGGGGCTTCCACCCGCGCTTCGGCGAGCAGTTCAAGGTCGAGCGCTTCACCACCAAGGTCCCTGCCACGGTGGACGGGATTAGAAGGTATCTCGGCTCCGGGCTGATCAGGGGGCTCGGGCCGGTGATGGCCGGGCGCATCGTCGACCGCTTCGGCGGACAGACCCTGGAGGTCATCGCGCACGAGGTCGAGCGCCTGGCAGAGGTGGCCGGCATCGGCCGCAAGCGCATCGCGATGGTGGCCGATGCCTGGAAGGCCCAGCGGGAGATCCGGGACCTTATGCTTTTCCTGCAGAGCCATGGGGTCGGGGCGGGCTATGCCGTCCGGATTTTCAAGCACTACGGCAACCGGGCCGCCGTTATGGTGCGCGAGAACCCCTACCGGCTGGCGACGGACATCGAGGGGATCGGGTTTTTAACGGCCGACCGCATCGCCGAAAAGATCGGGTTCCCGCGAAACGCCCCCATGCGGATGGCGGCCGGGATCCTGTACACCCTGCAGCAGCTTGCCGACGACGGGCACGTTTTTTTTCCGGAAGGGGCGCTGATCGGGCGGGTGGGGGAGAGCCTGCAGGTGGAACCCGAATTGATCGCCACCGCGCTGCAGGCGCTTGAGGCCGAAAACCTCATCCGCATCGAAGACCTGCTGCCGGCCGAACCGGCCGTGGGGGGTGCCGGCGGGCGTGCGGTGTACCTGGCCGGCCTGCACCTTTGCGAGACGGCCGTGGCTCGTAAGCTGCGGGCGCTTTTAGAGGTGCCGAACGGCCGGCCGGCCGTGGATGCGGACAAGGCCCTGGCCTGGGCCGAACGCCGGTTTTCCATCACGCTCTCGGAAAACCAGCAGGCGGCCGTGCGCGGCGCGGTCACCCAAAAGGTTCTGGTCATCACCGGCGGGCCGGGCACCGGCAAGACCACCATCGTCAGCGCCGTTCTGAGCATCTTCGGCCGCCTCAAGGCGCAGGTGCTCCTGGCCGCGCCCAC
>JBGSTS010000237.1:0-9106 GCA_041736435.1 Desulfobacterales bacterium
TGCGGCCGCAAGCTGCCCCCGTCGCCGCCCCCACACGACGTGCCGCCACCCGTCACCGACCTGGCCTATCGGCTCGAGGGCGACTATGTGACGTTGATCTGGACGGTGCCCTCGACCGGTGCCAAGGGGATGCGGCCGGTCGCCGGGTTCAGAGTCGAGCGGGCCGCCCTGCCGGCCGCACAGAGGGAGTGCGCGAATTGCCCGTTGGATTTCCGGACGATGGGCGAGGTCCGCACTCCCGGCCGACTTGCCTCCGGCAGGCTTCGGTTCAGCGAAACCATCGCGCCCGGTTTTCGCTATGTCTATCGCGTGACGGCCTACGACGAGAAGCGGCTGGACGGCAGTCCATCGAAAACCGTTTCGCTGGATTTCTGAGCATGGCAGGGACCCATGGCACCGATCGCCTTCACCAAAATGAGCGGCAGTGGTAATGATTTCATCCTGATCGACAACCGTAGCTGCTTACTGGACAAGCACCTCCTGCCGGCACTGGTGACCGGCATCTGTCGGCGACGGTTTTCGGTGGGGGCCGACGGAGTGATTCTCATCGAGCCGTCCTCTGTCGGCGATTTCCGCTGGCGTTTCTACAACGCCGACGGCAGCCGGGGTGAGATGTGCGGCAACGGCGCACGCTGTGCCGCGCGCTTTGCCGTGATCAACGGGATCGGCGGGCCGGAGGTGCGCTTTGAAACGGACGCCGGCCTGATCCAGGCCCGGGTGGACGGGGCGCAGGTGCGCGTGACCATGACGGACCCCGTAGATTTGCGACTGGATCTGCCACTGGCTCTCTCCTCCGGCGTTTTCCGGGTGAGCACGGTCAACACGGGTGTGCCGCATGCGGTCGTGATGGTACCCGATGTCGATGCCGTCGATGTCGTTGCGATCGGCCGTGAGATCCGTCGGCACCCGGATTTCTCCCCGGTCGGTACCAATGCCGACTTCCTCTGCACCGACGGGAAAGGCGGCCTGTCCATCCGCACCTATGAGCGCGGCGTAGAGGACGAGACGCTGGCCTGCGGCACAGGGGCCGTGGCCGGTGCGCTGGTGGCCGCCGAAACCCTGGGAATGGCATCGCCGGTGCGTGTGCGTACCCGCAGCGGCGAAGGCCTGGTCGTTCACTTCCGTCGCCGCGACGGCCGCTTTGGCGACATTGCCCAGGAAGGCGGCGCACGGGTCATCTTCACCGGGCATCTGTGCGAGGAAGCCTGGCGCTGAAACGCCGGTGCGCACCCTGTGGATACGCATATCGCCTACCTATCGGTCGGATCCAACCTCGGCGACAAACTCCTCAATTGCCGCCGTGCGCTGGAGGCGTTGGCTGCAGACGGCACAGTGCGGGTTCAGGTCCGGTCGCGGGTCTATCGCACGGAGCCGGTGGACTACACCGAGCAGGACTGGTTCATCAACCAGGTGGTGCGGATCGAAACCGAGCTTGAGCCGACGGCCCTCCTTGATTGCTTGCAGGCGGTGCAGCGGCAATTGGGCCGGACAGAGCCGGCCGTGCGCTTCGGGCCGCGCGTGATCGACCTGGACATCCTGCTCTACGATCGGCTCGTCCTGGACGGCCCTCGCCTGAGCCTGCCCCATCCACGTATGCATCACCGGCGTTTTGTTTTAAAACCGTTGTGTGATATAGATCCTGACCTGATACTCCCTGTGCTGGGCCGAGACGTTCGGACACTGCTCAAGGAGCTCGGCGAAGACGGCCAGGAGGTTTTAGAATATCGATGTTGCGGTTGATCGCCCTATTGGTGCTGGCCTACGTGGCCTATCGTGTCGTGCGCGCGTGGGTGCTGGGCAGGTCCGCCCCCCGACAGGTCAAAACCCGGACGGGCGGCCGGATCGACGATGTCATGCTCAAGGACCCGCAGTGTGGGGCCTACTTTGCCCGGCGGGACGGCGTCCCGTTGAACTACGAGGGACATGAGCTTCTGTTCTGCAGCCCCGAGTGCCGCGAGCGCTTTCTGGCTGCCAACAAACCACCCGAACCGTAAACGGCCGCCATGGAACAATCCGATTTCTCTCAACGTCCACGACCGGTTGACCCGAGCGGCGAGGCCGGTAACCTCAGGTCTTTCGGTGCCTCCGCTATGGGCGCCGAAGAGGCCTCTGCGCCCTCCGGCATCTGGGGGCGGCTGAAGGATGCATCACGCCACCCGAACGGGTTGACCCTGTTTCGGGTCGTGCTCATTCCCCTGATCATCCTGCTGTTCTCGTTTCCGAACCGCCTCCTGGCCTTTGCCTCGGCGCTGCTCTTCAGCATTGCGGCTGCCACAGATTACTTCGACGGGTTTCTGGCCCGCCGTCAGGGGAAAGTCACCCTCATGGGCAAGATCATGGACCCGGTGGCGGACAAGCTTCTGAATTCCTCGGCCTTGATCATGCTCGCAGCGCACGGATGGGCGCCGGCCTGGATCGTGTGCGTGATCATCGGCCGTGAATTGACCGTCACGGGTCTACGCAGCGTGATCGCAGGCAAGGGAGCCGACGTTTCAGCCTCCCCTCTGGGAAAGCTTAAAACCGGCTTTCAGGTGGCGGCCATCATCCCTCTCATGATCCACTACCCGTTGTTCGGCCTGGACTGCCACGCTATCGGTATGGTGCTCCTGTGGCTGGCACTGGGATTCACGGTCTGGTCGGCCGTCGATTACTTCATCAAGTTCAAAAAAGTCATCTGATCCGGTTCAGCCCAGGTTTTCTGTTGACAAACGGGAAGGGGGTCGTTAAAAATACGCTTTTAGTTGAGCGGGAATAACTCAGTGGTAGAGTGCGACCTTGCCAAGGTCGAAGTCGCGGGTTCAAATCCCGTTTCCCGCTCCATTTTTTTTGGCGGCATAGCCAAGTGGGAAGGCAGTGGTCTGCAAAACCACTATTCCCCGGTTCGAATCCGGGTGCCGCCTCCAGATTAAAATAAAAGACTTGCATGTGAAATCAAACACTTACAAGCCTTTTTTGTTGCCCAAGTCAACATCACATAACATCACTCAAAACCCTCTAAAACACCCTTTTCACCGTCAGAGTCACATCATTTTTCACAACACCCCCCAAGATGGGCCACCGGATTACCATATCAACAAGGCATCACTTTTTGCTTGACAAATGGGTCAAACATTACTATAATGTGATATAAATTAAAAGTAACAAACAAAAAAGTTAATACTAAAATTAATCGCCACCACCCCCGACGGATTTCATCCGTTAGCGCCCAGAGCGGCCGGAGCGGGTAAAAAAATAACACGAGCGCCCAGAGCGGCCAAATGCGCAGAAATGCGCACCGGCCGCTTTTTTTGTGGCCGAAGGGGGCGCTCATGGAACGAACCTGGAACACCGAACAATGCTCAGAAGAACTCCGCCGATCACCCGGCGCAATCCGCAACCTTGTCCTCCGTAGAAAAATCCCATTTCGAAAAGTAGGCGGTCGGCTGGCCTTCATCCCTTCCGAGATCCGCGCCTGGATCGAGGAAGCCGGCGGCATGACTATCGAGCAGTACCGGGAGCAGGAGCGCAAGCGGAGGGCCGCATGGGGTTGTTCGGCGGCTACACGCTGGGCGGGTTCATTCACGTCCTGCTGGTTGTCGCGCTGGTGGTGATGGTGCTCCAGATTCTTCAGGGCCGGAAACGGCTGTAAGCAGACGGGGACCCCGTTCTGGGAGGTTTGCCCGCCGAATCTTGAAGGGAGGTGCCTATCGCGCCTGATATCAATATTGCCGGGCCATGCGACCCTTTGGCGTCGAAATGGACGTTTATCAACCTGTTCACCACCAACCGGGAAAAGGAGTCACCGTCATGAAAAACGTAAGCATAGTGGTTCGCAGTTTTCTGCTTTTAGTGCTGGTCGTCGGTATGGCGGCCTGCGGGTCGACATCCAAACAGTCCGGCCCGGGCGAATACGTCGACGACTCGGTGATCACGACGAAGGTGAAGTCGCAGCTGGCCGCGGACGATTTTCTCAAGTCCTTCGAGATCAGCGTAGAGACCTACAAGGGCGTGGTGCAACTGAGCGGCTTCGTGGACAACCAAACGGCCGTCAAACGAGCGGGTGAAATCGCCCGGGGCGTCCAAGGGGTCAGCTCCGTCAAAAACAACCTCAACGTTAAAAAATAGGCCCACGGTGCCCGCTGCTTGAAAGGAGATACGCTATGCCGCTCATCAACCTGGTGATTGTTCTTGTTGTGGTTGGGGTGCTTCTCTGGGTGATCAACAGCTACATCCCGATGCAGGCTACCATCAAGAAAATTTTGAACGTGGTGGTGATTATTGCAGTCATCATCTGGCTGTTAAGCGTCTTTGGAGTCATAGGAAATATTTCGGCAATTCGTATTGGCAGGTGAAGCGCCGGATGGACGTGGCTGAAGATAGGTCGCGGTGGTGAAATCGGCAAAAACCTTCTTCTGAATCTTTTGACCTTTCCTGACCGAGTCCACACCTTCTAATTAATCATGCCAGTTGTGCAGTCGTCCCCACTGCAGGCCGTCACCCAAATGAATCACTAATTCCCCACCCGTTTTGCGGGCCAGCCAAAGGTGGGATGCGTCATCGGTCGTCAGGCCAGCTTGCGCCGCCAGGTCGATGACCTTCAGGTGATCCACGGATAAGATTTCAATAAACCAACCTACGGCCGAAAACCGGCAAGGCAGGCGACAGGCGAGGCTGGGACTCTCTCGCGTATCGAGGGCTTACGGCCCTATCACTGAAGCGATTTCTGCCACTCTTTTGCAAAAATCGTCGCCACTCGGTCGGTCTGGGAGGGTTCTATTTTCATTGCCTTGGCAACCTCCTGGTACAGAACCCGGCGGTCCTTGTTTTCGGCATCCACCAGGCCGGTGACGTCGCGTTTGTCTTTCAGGTTCAGCGCACCGGCATTGGCGAGGGCCACGAAGCCATCCGCGCCCTCTCGCAACACCCCGCTCTTGAAATGAGGCTTCAGCAGCGGGTAGCGGTTTTTCATCTGCTGCTTGAGCGCCCGGATGGTCGGGTTGGAAACAGTGGTCACGTCCTCGGCGGCCCAGGCCGTGGCGACTATCGAGGCCACCAGCATCGGGCGTTTCAGGGACGAGCTTTTGTTCTTTTGGGGGGTGTCCGTGTCTTTTTCTGGCTGAAGCCCTCTGACTTCCTGGACGATTTCCCCGGCCACGGCTTCGACCTTTTCGGCCGGAAAATAGATGTTGATGGTGACGCAGGCACCAATGGACAAAATGGCGAAGGCCACCGCCGCCTTGACGAGTTTGCCGTGTTGTTTCATCTCTGCCTCCTTGATCAGTTCACCACAGGGCCGCTTGGGGACTCAGTGACCCGTCGGACGCGTTTGACCATGTCTTTGAAGCTGATCTGGTTTATCGGGTTGCTGTTGACCACATCGACACCGGGAATACCCCCCCTCTTCACCAGGTACTCAACTCCTCCCTCTTTTATCGTCCCGTTGATCTTGAAGACGTCGTTTTCCAGGACCGCACGAATACCGATTTTATCATAATTGAACTCTTTAAAAAAGGAGGCGACGTTTCCGGCAAACCCCACAAAAGGGCTCTGGCCGCCGCCGATGCGGGCGATGTTTTCAACCGCCTCTACGTTGATGCGCTGGGGGACCCCCTGGGTGCGGATCGTTTCCAGCAGAAGGGTGAATCGTTGGGGTTCACCGTCGACGATTTCCAAGTGTTCGAGGCGGCCGCCCAACACGCCTTGAATTCGGCCGAAGGAGGTGTTTTGCGTGGCGTCGGCCAGGTTCACGTCCTGGATCAGGCAGTCCGCTTGAAGATTGGGGGCCGTGCTGAGAGCGGCGTCGACGCCCGGGTTTTGGACGATGATCTTGCCCTTAAAGATGTCGGCGACCAGTCTGCCGCGGGAACGGACATCCCGGCCGTCGAAGACGATGTCTTCCAGTTCGCCGTTGACATCGGCGTCCACCGGCAATGACCACAATCCTTTCAGGAACCCACCGACCTGGACACGCTTGACCGCCAGACGTGTTTTGACCTGCGGGCTCGGGCTGAACAGCTCGCGGCCCGAGACGGTGCCGAGCCGGACTTCCCCTTCCGGAAAGCGAACCCGCAGCTCACCGGTGGTGTTCAGCTGGTTGGGCAGGACGTCGAACGGCAGCACAAGCTCCTGGGCCGGCAGCATGGGCGCAGTGACCCTGCGGACCGTCAGCTTTCCTTTCATGGGAGGGTCTCCGCGGTCGGCACCTTCGCTTTGATACCACAGCGGCAGCCGAAGTTCGATACCCTCCAGGCGAACCTCTTTGTCGGCGGTTACCGCGTTGCCAGACTGCCAGTCAACATGCCCGCGCAGAGAGCGCCGATTGCCTTCAGCGGCCACATGAACCTCCGCGGAGAGCAGGCCGTCGACCAGCGCTGCGGCCAGCGCGGGTTGCCGGTATCGCAGCGGCTCGGCGATGAAGGTGGCGAATAGAGGGGCTGCCGGGGCAGGGGACGCTTGCAGCGTCATATCGTAAGCAGTTTGAGATCCCTTGCGGACCAGATGGCCGCCGACATTCAGCGTCAGCAAATGTTCGAGCTCAAGCCTGGCGCTGTTGATCTGCAGGCGCCTGCCGGACAGGGCATAGTGCAGATTGGCGGATAGCGTTACGGGATTATTCCCCGGATTAAGGTAAAATCGATCCCACAGAAACTCTCCGCCGCTGGCGCGCAACGAGGCGACGACGGCAATCGCACCTTCTGGGTGGTGCGACCGGGCAGTGATTTCAGCCCGCAGGGCGATGTCTTCGCCCGCGCAGCGTTCGGAGGCATCTGCGAAAGACAAACCGCTCAGCTCGAGGGTTGAGGAAAGGCGGCTTTCACCGTCCGGCCGGATAACGGCCTTGGCCTGGAGGCGGTCGACGCCGCCGAAGTGCCATCCCGTCGGCAGGAGCTGGAACCGACCAGCGGCCTCGGCCCAACCGGTCTCGGATCCGGAAACGACTACCGTCATCTGCCGGAGGTCGGCGGCCAACGAAGCCTTCAGATTGCGCAGCACGTCCGAGGTCAGGATGATCTCGGGGCAGGACAACGACATCGTGTCCGCCTCGATGGTCCCGTTGGTCGCGCGCAGGAGCAGGTCGTTGATCGCATGGAACGTATCGGCAACCGGCAATGCAGCAGCCGGGACCCGGATCTCGAGCAGCGGGATCGAAAATGCCGGATAGGTGCCTTCGGCCGAGACATCGACAGCAAAAGGCTCGACCCGCAGTCCGCTTCCGTTGAGTAGAATCTGCCGGCCAGACAGCCGGGTCGCAATCATGGGGGCGGACGCCCGGCCGCTGCCCCTGATGGTGCCTGTGACCTTGCCCTCGATGCGCAGGGAACCCAACACCGCTTTCACAGCGTTCTGGTCGAATGCGGCCGTCACGTCGCCGTCTTCTATCCACCCGCGTTCGGTTTCCTTGAAAACGAGGTGTCCGTTGATTCCCACAGCGCCCGTCACTTGCACGGGTGTGAGCTTGCAGCCGGCGGCCAGAAAGGCCGTCGGGATCATCTTCCCTGGAAACAGCGCCCCGTCGATTCGCTTGATATCAAGCGTTCGGGCTGCGCCGAGTTTGAGTTCAGCCTCACCGCTAATGTCCAGCAACTCATCGAGCGTTAGCTGCCAGCGCGCCAGTCTCATTACGCCTTGCCTCCTATCGAACTCGCCGGTGGCGCTTAGTCGAGGTGCATGTAGAGGAAGTTCCTCCATGCCCTCGCGATTGAACGTGAGAGATCGGCAGCTCAGCCGGCCGTCCTCGAGCGTGATGCGGTCGGGCCCTAATGATAACGCCAAATGTACCTCGGCCTGGGACGCGGTGGCGGTCGCCTGCGGGCTGGTGTAGCGAGCCTCGGGCAGAAGCAGCTGTCCGCTGAAAATATCCTGGTCCGCAGAAAAACCCAGGTTCAACAATGTGCCGAACTGCGGGGCGTCGAAAACGGCCCCGGTCGCTGGCCATTGGATCTGAAGCTCCCCGTCCACCCGGATGCCCTCGGGGGTGGTGCCAGCCCGAATTCGGCGCAGGGCCATTTTCAGGTCTCCCTTGCCCAGGACCGCCTCGCCGTCGTCCAGATCGACCACCCCGATGCGCACATCCCTGAAAAGCAGGGCGGCGGCTGCGCGTTTGGCCAGTCGGCTAAACGCTGAGGGTGGTCCGGTGTCGGGGATGAGGTCCGCCCAATTCATCCGCTCCCCGGCAGTCAACGAAACCCCTGCGAGCGCCATTCGCTCGATCACCAGCGTCCGCCGGCCGAACTGGCCTTCCAGCTTGAACGCCGCGTTCAGCCGCAGTAAGCTCAAATCGAGGTCGTCTCCGGATTTGGCGTTTCGGACGGCAATGTGCGCCGCATGAACCTGCATCGGCTGCAGGCCATATTCCAGCTCTCCGATCGTGGTCTCAACTCCGAAGCGCGCCGAAAGATAGTCTTCAACTAACCGCTTAACGGTCGAGGGATGATGGTAAAGGTACAAGAGTGCCAACGCCAGGCAGGCGCCCGACGCAAGAATGAAAACGATGGAGGCCAGGATGAATCGCTTCACCTTCATTCAGGCGGCCTTTCTACCGAAGGGAAACGCATACGAAAAAATAGCACGGGGGTAGGATCTTTGGCAACACGACGGTGACCGGCTCCAGGGTTATGGCGATCACCATCGGCGTTCGAACTCATCGAGGAAGCTGTTTCAGAAATCAAGAAAGTAGGCCTCAAGGATTATGCCCTGGGTGGCGAGCAAGCCGTGTTGTTTTTGGAAAAGGTTTCGCAGGCTATCGAGCAGGTGGATTGTTCATCGGATGCCATCGGCATCATAGAGAGCGGATTAGTTGAGCGAATGTGAAAACCCGGCAAGTGATATCATCCGGCGATTAAACTCCCGCCCGGCATTTTGAGTTAGTGTAACGTTTTTTCTGTAATTTTATTGCGAGCGATCAGAGTAGAGGTGGCGACCGGCCGGGGGGATCCTCTAAATCCACGCGGTCGGGCACCACCGCGTCTCTGGGCATGGGCTTGCAAATAGTGGGTCAAGTCAGTACTCCAAAGGTTCGCCAAAACCTCAAATAAGGAGGAACTGAAATGACCCACCAGACAGAGGATACGGCAATCGAGCAAGTATTGGAAGAGATCATCGCCAACGGGATGCAGGGCCTGGAGGC
>JBGSTS010000247.1:0-19740 GCA_041736435.1 Desulfobacterales bacterium
GGCCGTGGCGGAGCGCGCCGCCGCGTCGACCTCCAACCTCACCGCATCGCCCTTGCGAATCACCCCGGAGAGTACCTGCAACCGGTGGATGACCAGCCCCGTGGGGTCCTTGAGGACCCCCACCACCTGGGCCGCACCCCCCCCCGGTCCGATCACCCGGCCGACGTCGCCGACCTGGCCGCCGGATTCGGCATAAAAAGGCGTCGCTTCGACCACCATCTCCACCGCGCGCCCGGCCCCGGCTTCAGCGACCTCGTCGGCGCCGTCCACGAGCAGCACGATGCGCGATTCGCAGGCAAGAAGGTTGTAGCCGACAAACTCCGGCTTGAACCCGGAGGCGGACAAGCTCTTGTAAGCGTCGCCGATGCGCGCAAAGGAGGCGACGGTGCGCGACCGCGCGCGCTGCTCGGCCATGGCCGCGTCGAACCCGTCCATGTCCAAGGTCATCCCCCCGTCGCGCACCACGTCCCGCACGATGTCCACCGGAAACCCGTAGGTGTCGTAGAGCTTGAACATGAGCTCCCCCGGCACCTCGCTGTGCCCCTTCGCCTTGAGATCGGCCAGGGTCTCGGTGAGGAGTTTGAGTCCCGTGTCCAGGGTGTTGCGGAACCGCTCCTCCTCGTTGCGGGCCACGTTCAGGATGAAGGCCGCGGCCGCAGCGAGTTCCGGGTAGGCAGGCTTCATGATCTCGAAAACCACTCGCAGGGTCTCCTCCAGAAAGGGGCGGCTGAGCCCGATCTGCCGGCCGTAGCGGATCGCGCGCCGCATGATGCGCCGCAGCACATAGCCGCGGCCCTCGTTGGAGGGCAGAATCCCGTCGCCGATGAGAAAGGCCGCCGCACGCGAATGGTCGGCAATGACTTTCATGGCCACGTCGGTGGCGACCGTGGCGCCGAAGCGCAGCCCGGTCATCTCCTCGGAGCGGGCGATGATCGGCCGCAGCAGGTCGGTGTCGAAGTTGGTGTCGACGTTCTGCACAACCGAGGTGATCCGCTCCAGGCCCATGCCGGTGTCGATGCTCGGCTGAGGCAACCGCGTCAGGGTGCCACCGGCATCGCGGTTGAACTGCATGAAGACGAGGTTCCAGATCTCCAGATACCGGTCGCACTCGCAGCCCACGGTGCACTCCGGCCGACCGCACCCGTAAGCCTCCCCACGGTCGATGATGATCTCCGAGCACGGCCCGCAGGGGCCGGTGTCGCCCATCGACCAGAAGTTGTCCTTTTCCCCGAAGCGTACGATGCGCTCGGCCGGCAATCCCACCGTCGTGCGCCACAGCCCGTAGGCCTCCTCGTCGTCCAGGTAAATCGAGGCCCAGAGCTTGTCTGCCGGCAGCCGGTAACCGTTGGTCAGCAGGTCCCAGGCGAACTCGATGGCACGCTCCTTGAAGTAATCGCCGAAGGAAAAGTTGCCCAGCATTTCGAAGAAGGTGTGGTGCCGGGCGGTGTAACCGACGTTTTCGAGGTCGTTGTGCTTGCCGCCTGCGCGCACGCACTTTTGAGAGGTGACGGCGCGGGCGTAGTCGCGCTTTTCTTCACCCAGGAAGGTGCGTTTGAACTGCACCATGCCGGCGTTGATGAACAGCAGCGTGGGATCGTCGTGGGGCACCAGCGAAGAGCTGCGCACCACCTGGTGGCCGTGCCGTTTGAAATAGTCGAGAAACTGCCTGCGCGCCTCGTTGCCGGTCATGCCCTACTCCTCCGCCCCCACGTCCGGGTTCCCGGCACCCAGCCCCAGGGCCTCGCGCACCTTGAGATTGATGGTGTCGGCCGTCTCCGGGTGATCGGACAAGAATTTTTTAACGTTATCGCGGCCCTGCCCGATGCGCTCTCCCCCGAAGGCGTACCAGGCCCCGCTCTTGTCGATGATGCCCTGCTCGACGCCGGTGTCGATCAGGTCCCCGATGCGCGAGATGCCCTCGCCGTAAACGACGTCGAACTCCGCCTCGGTAAAGGGCGGGGCCAACTTGTTTTTGACCACCCGCACGCGGGTTCGGTTGCCGACGATCTCCTGGCCGTCCTTGAGGGTGTTCGTCCGTCGAATGTCCAGCCGCACCGATGCGTAAAACTTCAGGGCGTTGCCGCCGGTGGTGGTTTCGGGATTGCCGAACACGACTCCGATCTTCATGCGCATCTGGTTGATGAAGATGAGGCAGGTGTTGGTCTTGCTGATCGTGCCGGTCAGTTTGCGCAGCGCCTGGGACATCAACCGCGCCTGCAGTCCCATGTGGGAGTCCCCCATTTCGCCCTCGATTTCGGCCCGCGGCACCAGGGCCGCCACCGAGTCGATGACCAGAATATCGATTGCACCGCTGCGCACGAGCATGTCGGCAATCTCGAGGGCTTGCTCACCGGTGTCGGGCTGGGAGACGAGAAGCTCGTCGCAGTTGACGCCGAGCTTTCTTGCGTAGACCGTGTCCAGGGCATGCTCGGCGTCGATGAACGCGGCGATCCCGTCGCGCTTTTGCGCCTCGGCCACGGCGTGCAGCGCCAGAGTCGTTTTGCCCGAGGCCTCGGGCCCGAAGATCTCTACGATCCGGCCCCGGGGTAGTCCGCCGATGCCCAGCGCCTTGTCGAGGGCCAGCGAACCGGTCGGGATGACCGGCACGCTCACGATCGGCCGGCTGCCGAGCTTCATGATCGAGCCTTTCCCGAACTGCCGCTCCACCTGGACCATGGCGCTCTCGAGCGCTTTTTGCCTGTCGGTTGATGTTGCCATGCTGCCCTCCTGAATTCGTTATCACGTAAGATTAGGGTCACCGCAAGCGGTCAGTCGCTCGACGCCAATGGGGCTCTCACCAGCGGGGTGTAAACAGGGCCTTCAGGGCGAAGATCGCTCCGGAAGAGAACGACCTCGCGCACCTCGAGCACGCCGACCACTTGGGCCCCATACTGTTTCAGCGCGTCCGCGACCGGCCCCGTGGAGCCACTGTCTGCAAAACGGCCGATGGTCACATGCCCCCGGAACCGCTTGACCTCGTGCGGAAACCCCAGGGCGGCCAGGCGCGCGTCAATGTCCTGCTGCAGACCTCCGAGGGCATTGGTCCGGTCCGAAAGACCCACCCAGATGACCCGCGGCCGCCGCAGCCCGGGGAAAACCCCCATCCCGGCCACTGTCAGGCTGAGGGTCCCATGAACGCGGGCCGCCTCCATCAACGCCTGACCGATGCTGGGCACGTGACCGGCCGGGATGTTGCCCAGAAACTTGAGGGTCAGGTGGATGTTCTCCGGTCCGACCCAGCGCGCGCGGACCTTGATCTGCCTCAGGCCGGACTGAATGTCCTGCAGGGCCGCTCGAAGCGGCCCCGGCAGCTCCACCGCCACGAATGCGCGCAGCATGCCGGGCATGAACGCCCTGCCCGCTCACGCCGCCGGCAGCGTGAACTGCGGCTCGCCCAGCAGAAAGCGCCCCTTGACGATCCAGTCTTTCAAGGTTTCGGCAATCTCGCGGGCCTTGACCACGCTCGACAGCGGGACGGTCGGGACCGACCGGCCCTGAAAGAGGATGGTACCGCTTTTCAGTTCGGCATAGCTCACCTGGCCGAGGCTGCGCCCGATTCCTTTGGGATAGTCAATGCCGTAATCGACGATCTGGGTAAAGATCTCCTCGTCGGAGACCCCGGTCTGGGCTGCAATCTCCTCGTCGAGCAGCGGAATCGGAACGCCGAGACCCACCGCCAGCGAACAGCCGTAGCCCTGGATGCCGACCCCGACCAGAAACGCCGGGCTCATCTGCCTGAGATCGCCCATCACCCAGAGGGTACCGGACGGACGAACGGGAACGCCCCGCTCCGATCGCTCCACCGCCGGATTGTGCTGGCTGCCGTGCCAGGTCACATACCCGATCCCACCTCCCAGAAAGATACGGGTCCCCAACCCGATGGTGCGGTAATAGGGGTCGTTGAAAAGCGGGCTCAGTTGACCGGCCGAGCAGTAGTTGGCGTTCAGCGCCCTGGGCTTAAGGGTCCCCATGTAGGTGTAGACGGTCTTGGCGGAGAGATTCACGGCGCAGTTGTAGTTCTGGTAGCCGTTACGCGGGTTGCACAGCACCGCCATGGGCAGGCTCTTGAGCGTCACCTCTTTTTCCACCCGGCGATTCGGGTAGCAGTCGGTTCCATAGGCCTCCGCCAGCAGGTGGACCGTCCGCCCCTCGACCAACTCTTGGATGACGTGGCCTCCGCCGTAGTTGAATTCCCCCGGGTGGACCTTGTTCAACGGATCGTCCTCCGCCGGCTCGGTCGCCCCGATGTAGCAGTCCACCGCCGCCAACCCCGCGTAGGCGGGAACCCGGTTGAACCAGACCCGGGAGGCTTTAATCGGGGGTGTGGAGTGGCCGAAATTGATGAACGCCCCCGAGGAGCACATCGGCGCGAACGTCCCGGTGGTCACCACGTCCACCTGCCGCACCGCCTCCCGGGGCCCTTCGTTTTTGACGATATCGATGATCTCCTCGGCCGTCACGATCACGGCCTTGCCGGAGCGGATGCGCGCGTTGATCTGGTGGATCGTTTTGGTTACCCGGTGGGGCTTCATCGCGGTTCACTTCCCGGCCGGCGGTGATTGGACCGCATCGAGCTTCGAGGTGATATTGTCCCGGATCCAGTGCGGATCCCACCACTCTATCGGATCCACGAAGGTGTCATGCACGAAAATGCCGAAGTGCAGGTGGTCGCCCCCGGCCAGGCCGGTCATGCCGGTGAAGCCGAGCACGTCGTCCTTGGCAAGCCGGTCGCCCGGTTTCACCGTGATCTGGCTCAAGTGGGAATACGTGCTGAACAACCCGAATCCATGGTCTAAAATGACCGTCTGGCCGTAGATCCCGAGGAACGCGGCAGCCACTACCACCCCGGAGTTGGCGGCCGGTACGGAGGAATTGGCCAGAGATGCCAGATCGACTCCCAGATGGATCTGCTGGTCGATCTCCTTGCCGTCGTACACATAGGTGCGGCGGTCCGCAAAACCCGCCCGCGGCGCGGCGTTCGGCAGCCGGCCGAACGGACCCTGCCAGAGCATCGCCGGCTGGCTCTGGCGGGTCGCCGCGACAATGGCGTCGTAGTTTCGACGTCGAAGCTCGCGGTTGATGAAGAGAAACTTTTCTTTGAGCGTGGCGTCGGCCTTCAGCGGAATCTGGTCCTCCAGCCCCGGCAGAATCTGCTGGATAAAGCTGTCGCTGATGGTCAGTTTGTCCTTTTTGAAAGCCTTCTTGCGCGCGATGTGGGGAAACCGGGTGCGAGTGGTGTTCCCGGCGGCATCGGTTGCCTCCAGCACCATCGGCACGCCAGGCGGCTGGTCGTGCCCGAGGGCGAAAAAGGCGAGGTGGACGGACCGGTCGGCGTGATGCCCGCTGTAACCCGGGTAAAAGGCCGGCCCCACGCGCACCCCGCTGACCGGGCAGGCCTCGGAGAGGCGGTAAACGGCAATCCCCGCCCCTCCCTGGTTGACATAGTTCTGCTGGGTGAGGGCCTCGATCACCGGAGCCCGCGTATCGACGACAACTTCTTGTTGGACCTCGGTGATGTTTCCGCGGCCCCAGTTGCGCCAGGAGCGGTCCCAGGCGGCTACGCTCAACACCCCCTTGCCGTCGGTCAAGCCCAGGACCCGGGGCTCGACCTTAATCCGGTAGGGTTCGCGCTGCGCCCCCGTCAGGCCGAAAAACCCGGATGCCGGAAATTCGGCGTCTGCCAGAATCATTTCCTTGCCGTCTTTGCTGAGAGTGGCCGTCAAACGGCGCAACCCGCTTTTGGCGTCCTCCAGAACCAGGGAGATCTCGGCGGATGAGCCGATGGGGGCCGGTGAGGGTGGATCAAAGGCGATGGAGGGCCCCTGGCCTTCCATCCGCCCGATCATGAACCAGACCAGCGCCGCCATGATCGCGGCGGCCATCACCACCAACATGCCAAAGGGCCAACCCGAGCTGATTCGTCGGGGTTTTTCCATCAAGAGAAGTCCTTTCCTCGCCCCTGTCGGGGCTGGACGGTGCGCGCAGCAAATTTAGACCGATTACCAATTCGTCCTGCAAGTGTCAACTCCCGGTGGAATGGAAAGCAGGCGGCGGATACCGTCGATCGGCGGGGGGTCGGTCGGTCTCATCTCCGGACCCGGCTTGACAATTACGAGGTCAATCGGTAGTTGGACCGAATGAAACGCCTCCGCAGGGTCGGCATCGTTGTAGCGGTCATCGTTCTCGGGACAGCGGTTGCGGTGGTGGTCGGCTACCGCCGGTTGTTGCCCGTCGCGGAACCGACGGCCCCAGCGGCACCGTCCTCCGACGGCAGCACCATGGTGATCGACGGTATTCAGCAGACCGCTGCCCGCGACGGCGTGACCGAATGGGTCCTGAATGCCCGATCGGGGACCTTTCTGCAGGCGGAAAAAAAATTTCTGCTGACCGAACCTCACGTGACGTTCTTCCGCCCGGACGGTCAAACATTTTTTCTCTCCGCCCGGCGTGGCGCTGTGGCCACCGACCGCCACGACATGGAGGCCGAGGGCGATGTGGTGATTTGGAATGACCGCTACCGCATCCGGACGGAGCACATTCGTTATGCGCACGCCGACCGGGTGATCGAGTCCGACCGCCCGGTGGCGATTACGGCCGACCGGCGAGAGATCACGGCCGACGCCGGCACCGTCGATTTAGAAGGCAACCGAATGCGACTCGAGGGAGACGTTCAGGGAGAGATCCCGGCCGACCCCACCGGCAGCGCCCGGGACGCCGTTCGGATCTCCGCCGACCGGTTGCTCGTCGACCTGGATGCAGACTCGGCTGAATTCAGCGGGCGAGCGCGCCTCGCTGAAAAAAACACCGTCACCACAGCCGACATCATAACGGTCTACACCGCACCGCGGTCGGAACGCGCCGGGTCGACCTCCCCGGACCCCGACCAGATGGTCGTCAACCGAGTCGTCGCGCACGGACGCGTGGTCGTTCAAAGCGGCGATTCAACCGCCGAGGCCGAGGAGGCCGTCTATGAACCAAATGCTGGAACGCTCACCCTGACCGGCCGCCACACCACGCTGAGAAGCCCCCCCGCCACCGTTCGCGGCCAGCGGGTCGTTATTTCCACGCGCACACGCCATATGACGGCCGAGAGGGGTTCGGCCGGACAAGTGTCCGTGGTATTGACGCCATCCGGGGCCCGGCCTTAGGGAACGCGGGAGACTCTCGCGCCGCGGGTGCCGAGGTTGCTTTTTTTCGGCAAACCCCCTACAATCACGATTGTGACCATTTCGGAATCCGGACAGCACCGTTCATGACGACCCTGAAGGCAGCGGACCTGGCCAAATCCTACAAGGGCCGCCGAGTGGTCAGGGGGGTCAGCCTGACGGTCGACAGCGGCGAGGTGGTGGGGCTCCTGGGACCCAACGGTGCGGGGAAAACCACCACGTTTTACATGATCATCGGCCTGATCACCCCGGATGAGGGGCGTATATTTCTTGACGACCGCGAAATCACCCGTTATCCTATGCACTTACGCGCCCAGTGCGGGGTAGGATATCTGCCCCAGGAAACATCGGTGTTCAGGCGCCTGACGGTCCGCCAGAACGTGATGGCCGTTCTGGAGCTTCTGCCCCTCTCGCGGGCGGAGCGGGACCACCAGGCGGACCGGCTGCTGGATGAATTGGGGATTCGCCACCTGGGCGATCAGAAAGCCAATGTGCTTTCGGGGGGCGAGCGCCGTCGGCTCGAAATATCCCGGGCGCTGGCGACCAATCCGGCGTTCATGATGCTGGACGAACCCTTTGCCGGCATCGATCCTCTGGCCGTGGCCGATATCAAGAACATCATCGGCCACCTGCGCCGGAGAGGCATCGGAATTTTGATATCCGACCACAACGTCCGAGAAACACTGGGCGTGTGCGACCGGGCATTTATCATGGTGGACGGCCAGGTCATCGAATCCGGCCCGCCGGCGTCCATCGTGTGCAGCGCGGCGGTGTGCCGATCCTATCTGGGAGAAGATTTCAAGCTCTGATATGGCCCTGGAACTTCGACAACAACTAAAACTCACCCAGCAGCTGATCATGACGCCGCAGCTGCAGATGGCGATCAAGCTTCTGCAGCTATCCCGCCTGGAGCTGATGGACACCATCCGCCGGGAGCTCGAGGAGAACCCGGTTCTCGAGGAAGTCCCCGACACCGGCGCCGATGAGCAGCTGAGCGAAACTCCGGAGCCGCCACCACCGGAGGTCTCTCCCACCCAAGAAGTCACCATCCAGGAAAAAATCCATGACGACATCGACTGGACCGGCTTTCTGGAGGACTTCAGCACCCCCTCACGCGTCGCACACGAATCCGAGGAGCGCGAAGCGCCTAAATACGAGGCGTTCGTTACACGCAAGGAATCGCTGAACGATCACCTGCTCTGGCAGTTTCTGATGACCAAACCCGCGCGTGAGGACGAGGAGGCTGCCAGTTTGATCATCGGCAACCTCAATCGGGACGGCTACCTGGTGCCCCCTCTCGAGGAGATCGCCGCCAACAATCAGATTCCCCTGGAACACCTGGAACGGGTACTGGCCCTGCTGCAGACGTTCGACCCGGTGGGGGTGTGCGCCCGCGACCTGCGCGAGTGCCTGCTCATTCAGGCGCGCTATTTGGGGTTCGACGGCACCATCGTCACGGACATCATCTCCGACCACCTGCCCAATCTGGAGAAGAAAAACTACAAAGCCATTTGCAAAGCCCTCAAGGCCGGCATCGACGAAGTGGTCTCCGCCATCGGCGTCATCAAGGGCATGGAGCCGCGACCCGGGCGGCAGTTCAGCGAAGACCCGCCCCAATACATCATCCCGGACATCTATGTCCACAAGGTGGACAACGAGTTCGTCATCGTTCTCAACGACGACGGCCTGCCCAAGCTTCGGGTGAACTCCCTCTTCAAGCGCCCCAACGGCCGCGGCCGGCGCCTACCGAACGAGGCCCAGGATTACATTCAGGACAAAATGCGCTCGGCGGCGTGGCTGATCAAGAGCATCCACCAGCGGCAGAAAACCATCTACCGGGTCATGGAGAGCATTCTGCGCTACCAGCGGGATTTCTTCGAAAAAGGCATTGCCTACATGAAACCGATGGTGCTGCGGGACGTGGCCCAGGACATCAGCATGCACGAATCAACGATCAGCCGGGTGACCACCAATAAATACGCCCACACCCCCCAGGGTATTTTCGAGCTGAAGTATTTTTTCAACAGCTCCATCCAGCGCGGTGAGGGTGACGCCATCGCCTCGGCCAGCGTCATGGAGAAGATCCGCAAGCTCATCGCGGCCGAGGACCCCAAGCGGCCCTACAGCGACGACAAGATCGCCCGATTGCTCAAACAGGACAATATCACCATTGCCCGAAGGACCGTGGCCAAATACCGCGAAATGATGCGGTTGCTTCCGTCCAACAAACGCAAGGAACCATAGGGAGGTCGTGTATGCAAACGTCGGTGACATTTAAAAACCTCGAAGCGTCCGACAGCCTTAAGTCTTACGTCAGCGAAAAACTGGACCGGTTCGACAAACTGCTCGACAACCCGGCCAAGGCCGATGTCGTCCTGCTGGTAGAGAAGCACCGCCACATCGTTGAAGTCAACATCAACGCGGACCGGCTGACCATCAACGGCAAGGAAGAAACCGGGGATATGTATTCGGCCATCGACATGGTGCTTGACAAGCTTGAGAAGCAGCTCAAACGCGGCAAGCAAAAAATCCGCGATCGCCGCGCCGCCGCCAAAGGCCAGACCCGCACCATCCGAAACGAGGCGGTGCCGGCGGCAGAGGAAGATCTGCCCCGGGAAATCAAGGTACAGAGCCTGGAGTACAAGCCCATGGACGTGGAGGAGGCGGTGCTCCAAATGGACCTTGCCGAAGAGAGTTTTATCGTCTTCACCAATGCGCGTTCCGAGAAGATCAACGTGCTGTATCGTCGCAAGGACGGCCATTACGGGTTGATTCAACCGGTCAGCTGACCGTCGTCAGCCGGGGGGAACGCCCATAGCGGCCGGGGGGGGGAAATGAAACTGCTGGATGTGCTGGAGGCGGAGGCGATCCTACCGGATTTGAAAGCCGGGACCAAGACCGAGGTCTTGGAAGAGTTGGTGATCCCGATCGCCCGGAGCTCCGGAGCAGCGGTGGAAGACTTGGTCCAAGTGCTCCTGGACCGGGAGCGACTGGGCAGCACCGGAATCGGCGGCGGTATCGGCATCCCCCACGGCAAGATCCCACACATCGACCGCCTCTTTCTCGGATTCGGGCTGAGCCGGCACGGGGTCGACTTCGAATCCCTCGACGGCCAGCCCACTCGCATCTTTTTTCTGCTGGTGACGCCGGAAAACTCCGCGGGCCTGCACCTCAAGGTGTTGGCCCGCATCTCGCGGATCCTAAAAAGCGACGCGTTCAAGGACAGGCTGCTGCAGGCCCTCACCCGCGAGGAGATCAGCGCCATCATCCAGGGCGAAGACGAGGACTTCTGATTATCGACCGGTGCACGTGAAACGTCTTCCGATCTTCATCATCACCGGGCTCTCAGGCTCGGGTAAAAGCACCGCCCTGGCAGCGCTGGAGGACGCCGGCTTTTACTGCGTCGACAACATGCCGGTCGACCTTCTGCCGAAGTTTTTGGAACTCCCGGTCGATCGCACAACCGGGGTGGCGGGTTGCGCATTCGTAATGGATTTGCGCGAGAAAGGGTTCCCGGAAAAGTACGCCACGGTCCTGACCGGCCTTCGACAGAAAGGGTTTGCATTCCGGATCATTTTCCTGGAAGCGGACGAGCCCGTGCTGGTGCAGCGCTTCAGCGCCACCCGCCGCCAGCACCCCCTGGCGCAAGGCCAGGGCATTATGGCCGCCATCCAGGCGGAACGAGAACGGCTGAAGCCGCTGCGGGACGACGCCGAGCGCGTCATCGATTCAAGCCGCTTGACCGTGCACGAACTCAAGGCGGAGATCATGGAAATCGCCCGGGCGCAGCAAGCGCTGGCGCCCATGCAGGTCACCGTCCAGTCCTTCGGGTTCAAATATGGCCTGCCGCCGGAGGCCGACCTGCTGGTGGACGTACGCTTTTTGCCCAACCCGTATTTCGTGACGGAATTGAAACACCTGGACGGGGAGTCCGCCGAGATCCGCAAGTTCATCTTCGCGGAACCGGAGGCGCGCACGTTCACTGAAAGGTACGCCGACCTGCTCGACACCCTCATCCCCCTCTACGAGCGTGAGGGCAAAACGAATCTCACGATCGCCGTCGGCTGCACCGGCGGGCGGCATCGCTCCGTGGCGATTGCTCGCAACCTCTTCGACCGGCTGGCCGCAACCCGAAAGCGAGTCGGGTTGATCCACCGGGATATTCATCAGCCGACGTGAACGGAAGGAAGACTATGATCGGAATCGTCGTGGTGACCCACAGCCGACTGGGAGAAGCCCTCATCGATGCGGCCGAGTTCATCGTCGGCAGCCGCCCGGAGGGCGTCATGGCTGTTTCCATCGACATCAACCAGAACGTCGACAAACTGCGGGAGAAAGTCGCCACCGGCATCAAGAAAGCAGGGCGAGACGACGGTGTTCTCATCCTGACCGACATGTTCGGCGGCACTCCATCCAATATCAGCTTTTCCTTTCTCGAAGCGGGTCGCATCGAGGTGCTCTCGGGAGTCAACCTGCCGGTGCTGGTGCAAGCCTTGAATTCCCGCGGCAAGATGGGGCTGAGCGAGCTTGCCGCCAGCCTCGAGACGTTCGGCCGCAAGAGCATCACGCTCGCCAGCAGCATCCTGAAGGGGAACAAACGGGGCACGGAGTAACGATGTGGCGCCTGAGTGCGCTGCGCCCCGCCGACCTCGACCAGGTGTTGGAGATCGAGACGCACTCCTTCACCTGCCCCTGGGGCCGGATATCGTTCGAGGGCGAACTGAGCGGGCCGGGGGCGGACAGTTACGTGATCCGGGAGCCCGGGTCCGGGGCGGTCGCAGCCTATGTTTTTTTTCGGCGCATCGCCGATGAGGTTCATATTTTTCGCATCGCGGTGGCCCCTGCGTGGCGCCGCCGCGGAATGGGAACGCAACTGGTCGACGCCTGCCTGCAGGCGGCCGGCCAGGCCGGTGCACGGGTGGTGCTGCTCGAGGTGCGGCCATCGAACACCGAGGCCGTCGCCCTCTACCGCAAGTTCGGTTTCCGGGCGGTCGCCACGCGGCCGGCCTACTACCCGGATGGTCGTGAAGATGCACTCATATTACAAAAGGAACTCAACAAGGAGGAGCTATGACGGTTAAAGTCGGCATCAATGGCTTCGGCAGGATCGGCCGCATTTTCTACCGGGCGGCGCTGAAGAACCCCAACATCCAGGTGGTGGCCATCAATGACCTCATGAACGCGGACACCATGGCGCACCTGCTGAAATATGACAGCGTCCATGGGACACTGGCGACCGAGGTGGCGGGCCGCGGCGACGCCATCAGTGTCGCAGGCCAATCCGTGGCAATCCGCTCTGTAAAAGAGCCGGACAAGATCGACTGGAAAAGTCTGGGGGTGGACATTGTCGCCGAGTGCACCGGTTTGTTCACCAAGCGCGACGATGCGGCGCGGCACCTAACCGCCGGCGCGCGCAAGGTGGTCATCTCTGCACCGGCTACCAACCCGGACATCACCATCGTCATGGGGGTCAACTCCGACCGCTACGACCCAAAGCAGCACCACATCGTCTCCAACGCCTCCTGCACCACCAACTGCCTTGCGCCGGTGGCCAAGGTGCTGCACGAGGGTTTCAAGATCAAACGCGGCCTGATGACGACGGTGCACTCCTACACCGGTGACCAGCGGCTGCTCGATTTCCCCCACAAAGACCTGCGCCGGGCGCGCGCCGCGGCCGTGAACATGGTCCCGACCACCACCGGTGCCGCGAAGGCCGTGGGGCTGGTCCTGCCGGAACTGGCAGGAAAGCTCAACGGGCTGGCCGTGCGCGTTCCCACGCCGAACGTCTCCCTGATCGACCTCGTGGTTGAAATCGAGAAACCCGGCGTCACCGTCGCCGATGTGAACGCCGCTTTGAAATCGGCCTCGGAGAAGACCCTCTCCGGGATCCTGGGCTACAGCGAAGCCCCGCTGGTCTCCTCCGATTTCAACGGGTGCCCCCTGTCCTCGATCGTCGATGCCCCCAACACCTATGTCATCGACAACCTGGTCAAGGTGCTCTCCTGGTACGACAACGAAACCGGCTATTCAACCCGCATGGCGGACCTGGTGGTGATGATGGCATCCAAGCTTTAACCCGCTGATGCCAGATGGTGAGGTTTTGCTCGTCTGGAAATCGCAGAAACCGAGAGGGGCACCCTCTCCCCTGACCTTGCCTTCAATTCCGGGGATTATGAAGTATGGAGGGTATCCGTGTTACAACAACTAGGCACCGCTAATCATGCAACCCTTGTGAGGAAACGATGACCATGCGCAGACCCTTGATTGCCGGCAACTGGAAAATGTACAAGACAGGCGCCGAAGCCGTCGAGTTCGCCCGCAGTTTCGTGCCGCTGGTTTCCGGTGTGGCGGACCGGGACATCATGATCGCCCCGGCCTTCACCGCGCTGGAGGCCGTCGCCGGTGAACTCAAGACAACGCCCGTCGCCCTGGGGGCTCAGAACCTGCACTGGGAAACCGAGGGCGCCTTCACCGGCGAAATCTCAGCCCGCATGCTGGCGGCCGCCGGCTGCCGGTATGTCATCATCGGCCACTCCGAGCGGCGGCAGTACTTCGGCGAGACCAACGAAAGCGTCAGCCGCCGCGTCCGCACCGCTCTTCAAGCCGGTCTGGTCCCGATCCTATGCGTGGGCGAGACCGAAAAGGAGCGCGACGCCGGCGAGACCTTTTCCGTTCTTGACAAACACGTGCGAAAAGGGCTAATAAATTTTGTTGAAAACGAGCTCAGTTCCCTGGTGATCGCCTATGAGCCCGTCTGGGCCATCGGCACCGGCAAGACGGCCACACGGGACCAGGCCCAGGAGGCCCACGCCTTTATCCGGTCCTTGGTGTCAAACCTGTTCAACGCCGAGTTGGCAGGAGCCATGCGCGTTTTGTACGGCGGCAGCGTCAAGCCCGACAACATCTCGGAGCTCATGGCCATGGCCGACATCGACGGGGCTCTGGTGGGCGGCGCCAGCCTGAACCCGGACTCGTTCGCCAAAATCGTTTCGTATACGTAAGAAAGGCATCGGCATTGACGATTCTACTCATCATCCTTCACGTCATCGTATGCATTGCACTGATCATGATCGTGCTGCTTCAGACCGGCAAAGGGGCCGACATCGGGGCGGTGTTCGGCGGTGGATCCAGCAGCACGCTCTTCGGCAGCACCGGCGCCTCCACGTTCCTAACCAAGGCCACGACCGTGGCGGCGGTCGTGTTCATGCTCACCTCCCTGAGCCTGGCTTACATTGCCGGCCACAGGCCCACGGCTTCAGTGGTCACGGACACGGTCCCGGCGGTCGAGAGCAAGGCCCAGGAGACGGCACCGGCACCGGCCGCAACCGAAGCTAAACCCGAGACCCCGCCAGCGTCCAAGTAACGCTGCGGCGGTATAATGTTCTTTGCCGAAGTGGTGGAACTTGGTAGACACGCTATCTTGAGGGGGTAGTGGGGAGACCCGTGCCGGTTCAAGTCCGGCCTTCGGCACCAAATGCTTGTTTTACCAAACGATCCCGGCACCTTGCCGGGATCGTCGTTTTTCATATGCGGAAAATATGCGGTTTCGGCACTGGCCCCGTACAAACCGCACCCCCTGAGAGCGCCTCCTCCAAACCCTCCCTCCCCTGCCCCGGAATCCAGTGTCCGTAGACATCGATCGTGATAGAGATCGAGCTATGCCCGAGTTGGTGTTGCACGTGGGCCGGGCTGCGATGGGCCATCAGAAGCAGCGTGGCATAGGTGTGCCGTGTATCGTGCGGGTTCCGCACCCGCAACCGCGCCGCCCGACACACCCGGACAAAGAGCGCCTGGACCTTTCTCTGGCTGAAGGGCCAAACGTCGTCCTCAGCGGGATCGACGAACAGCAGATCGACACGACCCCCGCCACCCGTCCGAAAACGCTCTTTTTTCAGGTACCCGAGGTAGTTCGCGAGGTCGGTGACCAGGAACTCGGGCAGGTCCACCAGGCGCGAGCGCCCGCCCTTGGGCTTATTGAAGACCTTGTTCTTTTAGCTTTGGCAGACGAAGTAGGCCCGGTGGGTTGGATCGAAAAACTCGGCCCGCATCGCCAAAGCCTCGCCCAGACGGAGCCCGGCGTACGATATCGCCTTCAGGAGCATGACCTGGGGTGCGGTAGCCACTATCTGGGCTTGCGCCAGGAACCGCTCCAACTCGGCCCTTGAGAATGGATCGGGAGCTTTTTGGTCACGCTTGCGCTTGGGCGGTAGGATGGGGCTTTATGAAGGACGAACTGCCAAACGGCAGCGGCCCCGATTGCAAGCAACAGGGCTGCGGCACAAGCGAAAGCGATTTTGCGGTTTCTGCGTCTTTTAGGCTCAGGGCTTGCTGCACCAAGTTCCTGCATGGTGGTCACTCGGAGTTCCATGAGTACTTTGTAGGCCCCCACCGGCTTGGCAATATTTTTTACCGGCTGCTCCCCAAGGTAGGTGTAACCAAAGAGCAACTTGGTCTCGATTTGATCAAATGCCGCCTTGGAGATGCAAATGCCACCTGGGTCGGCAATGGCTTCGAGCCGGGCGGCAATGTTAACCCCATCGCCATAGATGCGAGATTCCTCCTCGATCACGTCCCCGAGGTTGACTCCGATCCGGAACTGCATCCTGCGGTTTTCAGGCAACTCAGCGTTGCGTGCCTGGAGTTCTTTCTGTGTCGCTACGGCGCACTGCACCGCATCCACTACGCTCGTAAACTCGGCCAGCAGATTGTCCCCGGGGGAATCCACCACACGCCCCCGGTGCTGACGGATCAGCTCAGACATGACCGCCTTGTATTGTTCAAGGGCCTTGACCGTTGCGGTTTCGTCTTCGCCCATCAGACGGCTATAGCCAGCAACGTCGGCGCTGAGGATGGTAGTCAGTTTCCGCTTGAATTGGTCCGGTGCCATGACCTACTCCTTCCGTCGCACAGCAATCATGGTGATATCATCCGACTGGGGTGCATGCTGAATGTGGTGGAAAAGGTCAGTCTTGACGCGTTCGATCAAGTCAGCAGCGGACAAGCCGGGTTTCTCCAGAAGAGACAGGAACCGCTCCCTGGTGTACAGCACCTCATCCGGCGACATCGCCTCCGTGACCCCGTCCGTGTAGCCGAACAAGGTTTCTCCCGGTCCTATCCGGGCGACCGCATTCCGAAATTGAAGGCCTGGAGCGATCCCCAATGCAGCCCCGGTGGCATTTAGCGACGACTGATTTCCCGAGGGTCCGATGATCAGCAGCGGCAGATGCCCTGCATTGACATAGGCCAGCCTGCCGGTCGCCGGATGGATCACCCCCAGAAATAAGGTGGCAAACATGCCCTGGTCGCCGTGTTCCTGGCGATGTATTCGCTTGTCTGCGCTACCGCCCCCAACACGGCGTCGACCTCCGGGTCCTTCTGATCGTTGGCCGACCCATGGTTTGAATAAGGTGAAAGGACTTTACCGGCAAAGACACGGATCAGGCTGCGGATAAGGGCCATGAAAAGGGCTGAACCGACCCCCTTGTCGCACACATCGCCGATGACCACCGCCAGGCAGCCGTTTGGCAGCAAAAAAGCGTCGTAAAGGTCCCCGGACACCTGCCGGGCCGGGTGGAAGCAGGCGGCAATGTCCCAGCCCGGCAGACATGGAAACTCCCGGGGCAGAAAATCCTTTTGGATCTGCCTTCCCTTTTCAAGCTCTGCATCCAGCGCCGGGAATACGCGTTCAATTTCGAATACAGCCTGGCGCTTTCCAGGGCCAAGCCCAGCTGCCCGGTGGTTACTTCCATCACCTCCACGGTGTCCTGGTGAAAGACCCCGGGTTGCGAGTGCAGAAGGGTCAAAATTCCAAACATTTCATTCGATCAGCTGGACATTGATGCGGACCCGGTCGGCGTCCCTCTGCACGCTGCCCTCCAGCAGGTAGCGCACCCCCAGCTGCTCGGATATTTGTTGGGCCGTCATGGGCTTGCCCTTGAAGGCGAAGCTGGAGGTGCGGGCGGCGACATAGATATCCGGGGTCTGGGAGAGCCCCGTGATGAGCTGCTCGGCCATTCCGTCACTGAAATACTCCTGCTCATGGTCGCCGGTCATGTTCTGGAAGGGCAGCACCTCAATCGATGTTTTGTCTGCAGGCGCAAACACCACCTTTCTCAAATCGACTTTTCCCGGAGGGGCCGGGGCCCTATGGAGGGCAAATTGCCACACGGCGGCGGCCCCGACGGCGACCACCAATGCGGAGAGGCAAACGAGAGCAATTTTGAGCGTTTTAGGCGGCCTGCTCTTTGGGACGTCAGGCAGTGCCGGTTTGGTGGTAATCCTCGACTCCATCAAAACTTTATAGGCCCCCACGGGCTTGGCGATGTTCTTGACCGTCTGCTCGCCGAGAAACTCGTAGCCGAGCGGCAGCTTGCTTTCGATGTGGTCGAAGGCGGTCTTGGAGACGCAGATGCCGCCGGGATCAGCTATGGATTCGATCCGGGCGGCGATGTTGACCCCGTCGCCGTAGATCCGGTCGCCCTCCTCGATCACGTCCCCCAGGTTCACCCCGATGCGGAACAGCATGCGGCGGTGCTCGGGCAACTCGACATTGTGTGCGTGGAACTCCTTCTGGACTGCCACGGCGCACTGCACGGCATCCACCACGCTTGCGAACTCGGCCAGAAAATTGTCGCCGGGGGGAGTCCACCACCCGGCCCCGGTGCTGCTTGATCAGATCGAAGAAGGCCTGCTTGCAGGATTCGAGGGTCTTGACGGTGGCCGCCTCGTCGTCCTGCATCAGACGGCTGTACCCGGCAACGTCGGCGCTGAGAATGGCGGTGAGCTTGCGGTGAAAGCCCTTCGGTTCCATGCCGTTACCTCCTTGCGTAGAAGGTTTGGCAAATAGATGAGAGAGACGCTCGTGAAGGGAAATGACGCTGGAGAGGAAAAATCCTAACCGCGCAACAAAACCAGCGCCTGCATCAGGTCTGCTGGAGCGGAAAAGATACTATGACGTGGCTGAATAATACCCCTGTCCAGCGCTAAAAATCAAATGAAATAGGTCAGTGGGAGGAATCTATATCACAGGGAGGCACCACCATGTAATTTGTCGGATGAAATCACCGAAAAACCAACCATCTGTGATTAGGTTGCAATGAAGGTGGGTAACTGTAGCTATTGGCATGAACAGTATTTAGGTGTTAGCTCGTCTCGGCAGGATTTAAATCTGGTTGGCTGGAACTCCCTGTCAAACCGTCACTCGATTAAGACAAGCCCAAAATAGTTACCCTCGCAGGACTTGTCTTTTAAGACCTCAATGGGGTAACCATTATTGTGAGCGGTTGCATATACATCGATTCCGCAGGCCTCCATCGCAGGTCGAGCCAATTCGGAATGGAGGCATCCGCCTTCGCCGCACTCTTTACAAAGCCTGCAGGGGCCCGCCCCGAACCCCAAAGCCTTGTAAAAACCGGATAGAAAAATTTCTTTCTCTAGCTTAACCACGATTTTTGTCGGACTGGACTTTCCCCTGCAGTGAATAAGCAAGGCTTTCCTATAGCAGTCGATCACCGATTGCATCTCAATAGGTGTCGGTGTTTTCGGTGGGCAACAGTGGCTTTTACCGTAGCGACCGCAGCCAAACTGACACTTCAAACGCACCCAGGGTGCGGTAACAATGCTGCCGGGTTCAATGATTTTCGCTGATAGGGCACCAAGCTCCGTTGCTCGTGGGACAAACGTTTCAAAATTTGGCACTCTTGTTACCTCCAATTCGACACTATAACCTCCACTGTGGCCAAGGGGCAAGTTTGCAATGGGATTCTCAGCAATCCGGTGCAGACCAGTCCATGCTTCTACCTGTCCACCGATAGCGTTAATGATTCGATCCGATGCAGGCTCTGTTGACGTATGAAATAGATGGGCTTGACTCTGGCAATCACTGCAACCAAAGCCGTCTATTGGAGTCATCTCGGCCATCCTCAACAGCCTCCTTGCCCAGCGGTGCTCAAGGCGAGTCGGCGCGTAGCTGTACCAGACGACGAGCGGAGTAACATGGTCCCTTAGATAGTCCATGTGCCAGTGCTTACCCTTGCTCCTACGACTCTTACGACAATGCCGCAACACACGGGCTGATACACCGCCTGGACCAAAGGCACTCCCGACATAAAGATAATAGCCGGGTTCGATATAAAGGTATCCCCAGCGACCTATTTGGGTTCTCCGCCTTTTATGACTTCGAAACAGGATGCAGTAGGTTCCAGGTTTCGATTCCATCTTGTGGATTCCATCAACAACTTCTACAGACCCATATCCTCTTTCAAGCCTCTCTATTTTTCGATTCGAGCACACCCATACTCAACAATACGGCTATGCGGAAAAGGAATAATCACATCGAAACTAAGTTCACCCCAGGGACTATTGCGAAAGATCACTCAATTTCTCGTATTCCCAGGCACTTGTTTGTTTGGCGTTGGTCGATACTTAAAGTTGTATATAAAGGGCGGACGAAAAGTGAGACGTTAGAAAGGCGGTTGAAAACTGTGACACCCTGAGACGGACTTCTCCGAATGGCGGAAGATCGACCGATGGTCTGATCTTTTTATTAAGATGCCATTTGGGAGGAGGGAAAGGG
>JBGSTS010000055.1:0-2642 GCA_041736435.1 Desulfobacterales bacterium
CCGCAGGCGCCGGCGGCGCAAGTCGAGATCCGTTTCGAGGGTCGGCGCGAGCTGGGCGAGGCAACGCTGCGCAAGGCGGCCGAGGAGGAGCTCGCCGCTTTCGCCCAAAAGGGCTTGCGCCGCGCCGATATCGATGATGCGGCCCATCGGATGGAGCTCGCCTACCGGCAGGCCGGGTTTGCCTTCGCGGTGGTCGACTATCGCATCGATGCGGAGCCGGAGAGAATGAGTGCCGTCTTCACGATCGCCGAGGGACCGCGAGTGGCGTTGGAGGGGGTCGAGTTGACCGGAAACTCGCTCTTCGGCGACAAGGAGCTCCGACGTTTTTTCGAACCGGATCAGAAACGCCTGCTCGGCACAGGCCCCCCCATGTTCATCCGCAGCGAGGTCCTATCGGCGGTGGCGGCGATCACCGATCACTACCGGGACCACGGTTATCTCGACATCGCCATTGACGCTCCGGAGATCCGCTTAGCGGAGGACCGCTCACGCGCCACGTTGCATCTCTTCATCCACGAGGGGCCACGCTACGTCATCCGCGAAATCATATTGGAGGGGGAGCTCCCGGAGGAGACCCGGGAACCGCTTGCATCCCTGCGGGAGGAGCTCACCGGCCAGCCCATGATCGCCCGCCGCCGAGGCATTCTGCAAAACCGCATCGAGGAGATCTTTGCCGAGCAGGGCCGCCCGGACGCGACCGCAGCGGTCCGGCAGGTATCCGTCGGGGAGGACGGGGCCGTCGTCCTGGCGGTGGCGATCACGAGTGGAGAGGTCGTTTCGATCCGTGAGATCACCGTCAGCGGCAACGCGCGAACGCGGGAGCGCTTCATTCGGAGCCGGGTCCGGATGCGGCCGGGCGAGCGCTACCGTCGCTCCGCCGAGAGGGAGACGTTCCGGGAGCTCTACCGGACCGGCCTCTTTTCCAATGTCTCGGTGGGACTGGCCGAGGGAGAAGGGCCGGAGCGGGCGCTATCCGTGGTGGTGGTCGAAGCTCCGGCGCGCGAGGTTTTTTTCGAACCCGGCTGGGGCTCCTACGAGTTGCTGCGACTTCGGGTCGGATTTCGCGAGAACAACCTGCTGGGCCATGGCGTCCACCTCGGCACCGAGGCCAAAGCCTCCGTAAAGGACCAAGGGCTGAACGCCAATCTGACCGACCCCTTTTTTCTCGACACGCAGACGAGCGCGAGCCTGGCAGGCTTTTTCACACACCGGGAGGAACCCTCCTTTACCCAGCAGGAGCTCGGGGGGTCCTTGTTCTTCAGTCGCAGCCTCGCCCAGTACCTCACGGCCACGCTGGGTTACCGGCTGAAGACCGTATCGCTCTCTCAGATCGATGCCGAGGAGATCACCGAGGCCAGCGACCGCGACTACGACCTCGGCAGCGTCAAGGCGCTCGCCATGTACGACGATCGGGACAATATTTTTTTCCCGACGCGCGGCCGGCGCGGCACCTTCTCGGTCGAGCACGCCGCAGCCGCCCTCGGCGGGGACATCGGGTTCACCCGCTTCGGCGCCGGGGTCCGCTGGTTTGTCGGATTGACCCCGGCGACCGTCATCGGGCTGCGCTACGACACCGGCCTGATCCTGCCGGCAGCCGGCGAGGTCGGCGTGCCGGTGTCGGAGCGTTTCTTCAACGGCGGGGAGAACACGGTGCGAAGCTTCAACCAGTCCCGGCTCGGCCCGGTGGACGAGTCGGGCAAGCCGGTTGGCGGGCTGGCTTACAATGTTCTGAACATCGAGCTGCGCCAGCGGATCGTCGGCAATTTCATCGGGACCGTCTTTTTGGACCTCGGCAACGTGGCGCCCAACCGCGCGCCATCGGAACGCGGCCGACCCGTCTACGACAGCCGCTCCCGAATCCTCTCCGATACGCTATCCGACTACTTCAACGACCTCCGACCGGGGGTCGGGTTCGGCCTCCAGTACCTGCTGCCGGTCGGGCCGGCGCGGCTGGACCTGGCCTTCAACCCCGACCGGGACCCCAAGCGGGATGAAGAGCGCTTCGCGCTTCACTTCAGCGTGGGCATGGCCTTCTGAAACAGAAAAAGGCGGGCCCAGGCAGCAGCAGGGTGAGGTGCTTCGCGCAAAGGGCCGTGGCGGGATTGCCGAGGCCGGCCCCCTAAACTTCAAAAGGGGGCCGCGCCATAAAGGCACGGCACGTCTGAAGCATGGCGTTCATGTTTTCCGGGGGCAGCCAGACGACCCCGGCAGTCGCCCGGAACCAGGTCAACTGGCGCTTGGCGAAGCGCCGCGTGTCGCGCTTGAGGGTCCGCACGGTCTCCACCCGGTCGATGCGGCCGGCGATCAGGGCGGCCATGTGGCTGTATCCGATGGATTGCATCGATTTGAGATCCGGCCCGTAGCCCCGCTCCAGAAGCCCCCGGACCTCCTCCTCGAACCCGGCCGCGAGCATGGCGTCCACCCGCCGGTCGATGCGCTCGTAAAGCCGCTCGCGCTCCATGGCCAGCCCGATCAGCAGGGCATCGAAGGGATCATCGGCGAAGCGGTGGGCGCGGTGGAAGGCCGACATCGGGCGCCCCGTCGCTTCGAACACCTCCAGGGCGCGCAGGACCCGCGTGGTGTCGTTCGGGTGCAGCCGGGAGGCGGTATCCGGGTCGCAGGCGGCCAGCCGGGCATGGATG
>JBGSTS010000064.1:0-1865 GCA_041736435.1 Desulfobacterales bacterium
CCACGACACGCACCGGTTATTTTATCTCGGCAAACATCGACTCGTACCCCTATACCTCTTTTGCAAAATCTCTACTCTTCGCACCCGCTATCGGTCAAAACAATCCTCTAAATCGGCCTTAGAAGAGCGTTGTAAATAACAACAAGGGCCTTGAGTTCCACCTCGACTGGGATTACCATGAGAACGCTCCCTGAGGATCACTTGGTGCTCCTCGGTTGCGGGAAAGGGTGGCGCTCCGGCCAGGAATGTGGCCGCCCTTTCCCTTCTTCCAAAATAAAAATGGGCCCCTACCTCCGGGCCCATCTAATCCGATAATCCCATCCCTTGTGTCAAACTAATCCGAAAAAAATACCCCCCTTCTGGCTCAAAGAATCTGAGACTCTACAGGAATGGAAAAAGGCTTGTCGCGATGCAAGAATTGGTATAAGAATTTTCCACGATTTCAGGCGGACCGCGGTCCGCAACATGGTTAGATCAGGTGTGCCCGAACGGGTGGCGATGATGGTCTCTGGACACAAAACTCGGTCCGTTTTCGACCGGTACAACATCGTCAGCGACCATGACCTTAAACTTGCCGCCGCCAGGCATGCAGCCTACCTTGAGGCACTTCACGGGCACAATTTGGGCACAGTCGGCCATTTTGGCATATCCAAAGACACCCAAACTGACACCTAACCTATTGAAATAACTAATAGGCCCCCGTAGCTCAGTGGATAGAGCAACGGATTCCTAATCCGTGTTAGCGCAAGTTCGATTCTTGCCGGGGGCACCACCGCCTATCGTGCACATTCGTCATTCGAGAGGGAGACCCGCTATGTTCATGTCCTTGATCCGCAACCGGCGCAGCATCCGCAAGTTTCAAGCCCGCCCGGTCGAAAAGGAAAAAATCGACCAGATCCTCGAGGCAGCCCTGCGCTCCCCATCCTCGCGCGGGAACAACCCGTGGCATTTCGTGGTCGTCACCGACCCGGCGAAGCTGGAGGCGCTCTCCCGGGCCAAACCGCACGGCGCCTCCTTCCTCAACGACGCTCCGCTCGGCATTGCGGTGTGCGCCGAGGCGGCGAAGTCGGATGTCTGGGTGGAGGACGCCTCCATCGCCGCCATCATGATCCAGCTGGCAGCTGAGTCACTTGGGCTGGGAAGCTGCTGGATCCAATTCCGTGAAAGAATGCACAACGAGAAGCGTACGGCGGAGGACTACGTCGCCGAACAGCTCGGGCTGCCGCCGGGGCTGAAGCTTTTGGCCGTGATGGCGATCGGCGTTTCGGATGAGCCCAAGAAACCCCGGCCGGCCGGGGAGCTGCTGCGCGACCGGGTCCACGCCGGGGTGTTCGGCCGGCCCTATTTCTGAGCTCCCGTCAGAACTTTCCGTAGGGCCGCACGATGCTCTGGATCTGCTCCTTCCTCATGAAGGCATCCGCCTGGGAGCGCGCGGCCTCCCGGCTGGGGTAATCGCCGATGCGCACCGTGTGCCAGCGGCGGCCCCTGGAATCGACCACCGCGAAGATCCGCGCCGCATAGCCCCTGCCGGTCAACAGCTCGGCCTGCTTGGAGGCGTTCTCGGGGATGAGGTAGGCGCCGACCTGCACCGAGTGGGTCGGGACCGTTGAAGCCTCTGCAGGCCGGGGGAAGGCCGGGGCCGGCGCTTTTTCAGCTTCAGGCGAAGGCAGGTCCGGCTCGGATGCGGCCGCAGGCGGCAACGGGGACGCTGCCGGCGGCGTCGGATCCGCCGGGGAACCCGGCGCCTTGGGGAGGGGTTGGGTCAGGACCGAACCGGGGGGGACCCCGGTCGCCACCGCGGCGATTTCAGTTTCACTCCCGCCTTTTTCCGATTTCCAGGTGAACAAGACCGCAGCCAGGATTGC
>JBGSTS010000088.1:0-15000 GCA_041736435.1 Desulfobacterales bacterium
CACCCCGCCTCATCCAGCACCTCCGGTGTCAACCGACGGCGCAAGGCGGTCTCGCGGCGCATACACTCCGCCGCCGTTCCATAGTCGGCCTTGGCCAGCGCGTCTCCGAACCGATGGGTGAGCCGCAGGATGTCCGCCCAGGCCACCCGCGTCCGCCCACCCAAAAATTGCCTCACCCAGCGCCCGTTGACGTCGGCCGAGACATGCGGGATGCCGCCGTAGGCCGCCAGAATGTGCCGGTTCAGCTCAGCGTGGCGGCGTGCCGGCACCACCACCCGTCGGTGAAAAATTTTCGTCCGCGGCACAGCCACCCACTTCCAGAGATGAACGCCGCCGTAGGCCGCTGCCAGCTGGTCCTGGTATCCGCAGGGCACACCGGCGACCCCCTCCTCGACCGCATGGGCGAGCAGCGCAATGGATCGCGGGGTCATGTTTGCGGTCTCCCGGCCGCACCGACCGGGCGCACTTAGGGCGGCCACGAGAGCAACGGCGGCCACGGAAGACCCCCCCAGGGCGCTGCGGGGCGGCGAGGCCGATTGAATGCGAATGTGAACCCCGGACGCATGGAAGAGATCGGCGACCGCGAACATCAGCCCCAGCGGGTGGGAATACGGAGCCTGCCCGGCTGCGAATTCTGCACGGCCCACACCGCGCGAGCTCACCCGCACCCGGCCCGCCGTGTGGGGTTCCAGCGTTACCGTGGTGCGCAGCTCAAGGGCGATGTTCAGGGTGCACGGGTTGAGATGCTGCAACGGGTAGGAGAAGGTGCGGATGTCGAGGGTGCCGCCCATGTCCAGCCGGCACGGCGCGGAGGCGGACACCGGTCCGTCCGCAAGCGCCTTGCGCCAGAAGGCGGAAGGGTCCGAGGGGTCGAGGGGCCGAGGGGTCGAGGGGCACTGCGTCCTGCCGGTCCTATCGTTTGCCTTCGCTGTTCGTCTTCCTGCGATGCCGGGGAATTTTGAGGAGATAGGTTTCTGTGCGTGATTCATGGGCACCTTCATCTTTTTCATTCTGCTTATACCCTTGAGGCTTCGGCTGTTGAGACCCTATCCTGGAGAGGGCCTCCGCTTTAAACGACTTCGCCCGAGGCCCAAGATCAGAGCGCGCGAATCCAATGGAGCAAGGCCTACTCCTGGTGCGCTGCAGCGACAATGGGATGAATCCCGCCAACGGCGGGAAGATATTGGGCCTCCGGCGAAGCCGTCACCCCTCATCCCCGCGCAGTTGGCGCAGCACCCTCAGGCTGCGCGGCTGGCGTCCGAGGTGATAGGGCACGAAACGCTCCAAAAACACCTGGCCCTCCCGCAGCGCCTGGGGCGTAAACCGGATCCGGCTTGCCCGGGCCAGGTCTCCACCTGCGGCCCAGAGCAACTGCTTGACGGTGCCCTTCGAAATTCGCTGCAACCCGGCATCGGCCGGCAGGCATCCCGGACAGGCCACTCCGCCTCTGGCGATCTCCACCGGCAGCATTTCCGAGAGAATGCTCTCGAGATCGCAGCGGCAAACCACGCAGCACCCAAGATGCGGACGGTGGCCGGAGATCCGCAGCAGCCGCATTTGAAACAGGATGCTCAGCCCCGCCGCCGGCTGGGCATTCCCGTCCAGCGCGTCCAGCACATGGCGCAGGAGCAGGTAGAGTTCGGTGTTTTCGACCCCGTCCTCCATCCAATCGTTCACGAGCTCCGCCCAGTAGCTAGCGTATGCTGTTTTCGCCGGGGCCTGCCGAATGTCGGGATGCGGGTTTTTCAAAGACGCCTCCTGCAGCACCCGCAGACCGCCCCGCCGGTTGGAAGCAGCAACAATGTCCAGTTCGGTGAACAACTCCAGCAGGCCGGAGAACCGACGCGCACTTTTTTTGGCCGCCTTCGCCATCAAGGACACTTTGCCCAGGGCCAGCGAAAAAAAAGTCACGATCAGGTCGGCGTCGCCGTATTCCGTGCGCCGAATCAGGATGGCAGGGGTTGAAAACGGTGGCATGGGGATCCTGACCCCGGATAAACCTGCAATGAGACTGAATCGGCAGGCCTCATGGCAAATGAAGGTTGACCGGCTCGCCGCGCTTGCCCGGCACGGTAACGGGGGTGTTGTTCAATGTGAGCGTGACCGCGCCGGCATTGCCGATGAGAAGGTTGAAATGGCTGCGGGCTTCGAGTTTCAGCTGTTGGCCGCCCCGGAGGGTGTATTGCCCCGGGGTCCCTTGGTCGGTCACCACTTTGACCCAGGTGTTTTCCTGGGCCGTGATGGTCAGCTTCAGCCCGGCAGCCGCTGCGGTCGGCCCCGGTGCCGCCGTGGCTGGCAGGTCGGGCTGCCCCGCCGCTCCCGGCGCAGGCTTCATCGGAGGGGAGGCTGTGAAGGCGGCGGTCGGTAACGCTTCAGGGGAGGGCTGAATCGAGAAATGCCAGCCGGCGATCGACCCGACCACCAGAACCACCAGCAGGCTGAGAGCGACCATGAGGCGTCCGGTGGGACCGAGGCGACCCCGCCGCGACTCGGCCCCGGAGCTTTCCGCTTTCCGGATCAGAGCGCGTTGCGCCTCATAGCGCCGCACCGCTTCGTCGCCCTCAGCCCCGACGGCCGTGGCATACGCACGCAGAAACCCTTTCAGGAACACCTCCGCCGGCAACCGGTGGAGGTCCTCGTGCTCGATGGCTTTCAGGGTGAGGAGGCCGATACGTGTCTGGGCGGCAACCTGTTCCAGGCGGATGCTTTTTTCGAGGCGAATGGCTTGTAGATAACGGCCGTAGGATTCAGGGGGCAAGAGCGCTTCCATGAGTGCACGCCGAGCTTCCAGAGACGCGTCGGGTCGGCTCACTTCGACTCGATGACCTTGATGTGCGAGCGCCGGCGCAGGTCCGAAAGCCAGGCCTTGATCTTGCTGTCCACACGCTCACGGTAGAGGGTGTCCATAATCTCCGCCTCCACCTCCGACAAGGGACGACCCGGCGCGTCTTGCAGATCCTGAACGTAAAGCACCTGATAGCCGAACTCCGTTTCCACTATCGGGGAAACCTCACCGGGTTTCATGGGTTTCACTACCTCCCGCAGCTGCGGGGTCAGCTCCTCGACACTGAAGGAACCGAGATCGGCCCCCTGAACCCCTTCGGCACGGTCCGCGCGCAGCCGAACGATCTCTTCAAACGAGCGGCCTGCCCGCAGCTCGCCCAGCGTTGCTTTCAATTCGGCCTGCACCGCCTCGCGCTGTTCCGGGGCGGCGTTCGGCGGCATCCGGATGAAGAGGTTCCAGAGGTGATATTTGCAGCTCCCACCATACTTGGCCCGGTTCTGATCGTAGTAGGCCGCGATCTCCTCCTGGGTGACGACCACACGGGAGCGCACCTCGCGATTGACCAGCTTGGTTCGCTGGATGAGCCCTTTGATGTCCCGGCGGTAGTCCTCCATGCTCAGCCCTTGGCCGGTCAGCATGGCGCGGATCTCCTCGTCTCCGACGCTGTGGGACTTCTTGATCTGCGCGATGTGCTGGTCGATCTCTTCTTCGCTGACGCTGATGTTGTAACGCTTGGCTTCCTGCTCGGTGAGCTTGGCATCGATCAGGGTGTCGATCACATCCCGGCGCAGGCCGGCGACGGACTGAAGCTGCGTGCCGGCCCTTCCCCCCTGGGCCTTGATGTTTTCCAGGTAAGGACGCAGCGCCAGATCGACGTCATGCAGCGTGATGACATCCTCGTTGACCACTGCCACGATGCGGTCGACCACTCCGGTGCCCGCTGCCGGTGCCGCGTGCACCAGGATGGATGCGATGGCAGCCACCGCCGTGACCAGAACAGCCGCCCCCGCAAGATTTGGGTGGAAGCGGATATCGGATTTCATGTCTGCGTTCACCTCACATCCTCGTATGGGCAGCTTTGAAAGGCGCCGCAGCCCATGCTCCTGGCTCTGGCGGCCCGATTCGCCCAGCGGGCGTCATGAACCGCCGCCGGCCCCAGGGGGACTCTGCAGACGGCTCCATTCGTCCTGGTTGATCTCCACCGGGAATTTCTCTTTCAGCCGCTTGATCCAATCGCCGTAGGCAGCTTCAATCTTCTGGCGCCGCAGGTCGGCCACAATGGACTCCCTCAGCTGTTGAAAGAGCTCCTCCGTATCGGCGGCAGCAGCCCGGCCGCTATAGTAGCGGGAATAATGATCCGCCACCTCTTCGGCAGTGATGCCCTCCACGGCCTGCAGATCGGCGTCCATCACCCTTTCAATCAGCAGCCTCGCCCGCAAGCGCTGCTTCCAGGTATCCACATTCACAGCGGATTCAACCAACGTTCGCTCGAACACCCCGGGCGGGTAATCGGTGGTGACGGCGGCGACGGCGGCATCGAACTCGGTATCGGTGACGGACAGCCCCAGCTCTTCCGCACGACGGCTCAACACAAGCTCGACCGCCATCTCGTCCAGCAGGTTCGACCGGGCCTCAGCGGTCCCCATCGTGCCCGGCTCCACGCTGTGGGGGTAGGCCGTTTTCACCAGCTCCAAGGCTTCGAGAAACGCACGGGAGGTGACGTTTCGATCTCCCGACCGGATCAAGTACTCTTCGGCCTCGCCGCCACCGCCCGGACCACATCCTGAAATACCGGATGCCGCCCACAGCAAACAAAAACAGAGCGCCGCCCGAAGCATGCCTCCCCCCCTCGGCCCCGTGCTTCGCGTCAGCTGCTGCCGGGGGCCGCCGAAGGTGGTTTGATCGGATAAGATTTTAATTTTCTTGGTTTTTAACATGTTGCCCGATCGCTTGCAAGATGTTTTTGGCTTGGCCCAATTGACCTACGGTCCCCGCCGGGGTCAGCCGAACCTTGAGCACGTGGTCCGGGGTCAGCTCGAAGTTCTTCGGGTCTGCGACAATCAGATCGACGATCGCTTCCGGGGTTTTCTGGTGGGCGGTGGAAAAGCAGATCACCAACCGCTGGTCTTTGAGGTCAAGCCTGGAAACCCCGGCCGTACGGGCCAACACCTTGAGCATGATCTTGAACAGCAGGTGGGTCGCCTCGTCGGGCGGCGGCCCGAAACGGTCAATAATTTCGCTGCGTACATCGGCGATTTCCTGCAGATCCTCCGTACGTGCCAAACGCCGGTAGAGCGCCATGCGCTGGTCGATATCCGGGATGTAGCCCTCGGGGAAAAATGCCGACAAGGGGATGTTCACCTCGGGGTCCAGGGGCTGCAGCACCGGCTGCCCCTTGAGTTCGGTCATGGCGTCCTCCATGAGCTGCAGGAACATGTCATAACCGACGGCGGCGATGTGGCCGGACTGCGAGGCCCCCAGGATCGTCCCACCGCCACGGATTTCCAGGTCGTTCATGGCGATCTGGAATCCGGCCCCCAGGTCGGAGTGCTCCATCAAAACCTTCAACCGCTTGCGGGCATCGGCCGTCAGCCCGCTTTCATCAGGAATCAGCAGGTAGGCATAGGCCTGCTCGTCCGACCGCCCGACCCGGCCGCGGAGCTGGTACATCTGGGCCAATCCGAAGCAGTCGGCCCGGTTGACGATCATGGTGTTGGCTGTGGCGATGTCGAGCCCGGACTCGATGATGGTGGTGCACACCAAGAGATCGATTTCCCGGTTCATGAACCGAGCCATGACCCGCTCCAGGTCCTCCTCCGCCATGCGGCCGTGGGCCACGTCCAGCCGCACGTCCGGCACCAGCCCCTGGATCGTGGCCGCCATCTCATGGATGTCCTGGATGCTGTTGTGAACGAAAAAAACCTGGCCCTGGCGCTTGAGCTCACGGCGGATGGCCTCGGCGATCACGACCCGGTCGAACTCGGAAATAGTGGTGATGATCGCCTTGCGGTATTCGGGCGGAGTCTGGATCAGGCTGATGTCCCGGACCCCTGCCAGCGACAGGTGCAAGGTCCGCGGGATCGGGGTGGCGGTGAGCGCCAGCACGTCGACCGAGGCACGCAGGCGTTTGAGCCGCTCCTTGTGCCTCACCCCGAAGCGCTGTTCTTCGTCGAGCACGAGCAGTCCCAAGTCCTTGAAAGCGACATCTTTTTGCAGCAGCCGATGCGTGCCGATGACAATGTCGATAGCGCCCGATTTCAGCCCGTCCAAAATGGCCGTCTGGTCACGACGGGATCGGAACCGGCTCAGGCAGACGATGTTCACCGGATAGCGCTGAAAACGACCGCGAAAGGTGGCCCAGTGCTGCTCTGCCAGGATGGTGGTCGGGACCAGGACGGCCACCTGCTTGCCGTGGCTGACCGCCAGGAAGGCGGCCCGCAGTGCCACCTCGGTTTTGCCGTAGCCCACATCCCCGCAGACAAGCCGGTCCATGGGGGTGGGCTCCCGCATGTCGTTCAGCACCTCCTCGATCGCTTTGAGCTGGTCCGGGGTCTCTTCATACGCGAAACCGGTCTCAAAATCCTGAAAGCTGCCGTCGGCCGCATCGAACGCGGTCCCGACAGCCACCCTGCGCTCAGCGTAGAGCCGAAGCAGTTCCCCGGCGATCTTCTCCGCCGACCGCTTGACCCGGGCCTTGACCCGTTCCCAGGACTTTCCTCCCAGCCGGTCCAGGGCCGGCCTCAGCCCCTCGACCCCCATGTATTTCTGGACGACCCCCATCCGGTCCACGGGCAGATAGAGCTTGTCGTCCCCCTGGTAGATGATGACGAGAAACTCGTTGCGCACCCGCTCCACCGTGAGTTTCTGAAGCCCGTCGTACTGGCCGATGCCGTGCTCGTCATGAACGATCAGATCCCCCTGCTTGAGCTCCTGGAGTCCCAGCAGCCGGGCGCGCGCCTTGACCGCTGGCGTGGCGCGACGAATCTGCCTTACACCGAAAACCTCGTTTTCGCTCAACACCGCCAAGCCTTCGGCCGGCCACACGAACCCCGCCGAGAGCCGGCCAAGGCAGAGGAATGCCGCACCAGGTTCCGCGCCCTTGGCCGGAAACCCATCCGAGGGGATGAAACGCAGGCCATAATGCGCCAGCAGGGACACCAGCCGCTGCGCCTGGGTCTTGGCCTGGCAGGCGATCACCACAAGGCGGCCTTCGGACCGCTGCCGCTGGACCCAGTCCGCCAGCGGCTGCAGGAGGTCCTCTTTGCCACGCGGCTGGCGCAGGGCGGCAGTCAGCTCGTGGTTGGTCTGGACGGTGGTATGGACGACTTCAGGGTTCGACACCTCTTGGGTTTCGTCGGCGCTGTGCACGTCGAGCAGCCGAAACGAAACGGTCCGCTTCGCACCCAGCATACCGCGAACCTCCTCCCAAGAGAGGTAAAGCGCCTCCGGGGGCACGCACAGCCGGCCGCTCTCGAGGCAGGCCGTGTCATTGGCGCGGAACTGCTCCTCGAACTCGCGCGCGGCTTGATGCAGCCGCTCGGGATCGATGGTGACCACCCGCGTGTTTGGCGGCAGATAGTCGACGAAATGATCCAGGCGTGGATAAATCAACGGCATGAGGCTCTCGATGCCCGGAACACCCTCCTGATGGGAAAGCTGGGTAACGATCCGGCGCACCTGGGTTGCCGGCAGGTTGATCTGCGCAGCCCGCAGGCGAATGCGGTGAATGATCTCCGTCAACTGCTCCGGATGCAGAACAGCTTCCCGCGCCGGCAGGATCACGGCCTCCGTCGCGGGCTGAAGTTTGCGCTGGTCGACGGCCGAAAAAAACCGCAGGGACTCGACCCGGTCGCCAAAAAATTCGATCCGCAGGGGGTCGGCGTAGAGCGGCGAAAAGACGTCGACGATCCCCCCCCGCACACTGAAATCGCCGGGCTCCTCGACGATGGCGGCGCGCAGGTAGCCGCCCGTGATGAGCTTGGCCACCAGGCGGCCGCGATCGACCTCTTCCCCTGCCATGATCAACTCGGCATAACGGCTGAGTTCGGCGCGGGGGATCAGCTGCTGGAGCAGTGCCGGCACCGGGGCAATAATCAACGGAGGTGCGGTCTGGACCAGCAGTCGATACAATACCCGTATACGCTCGGATGCGGTTTGATTGTGGTAGGAAAGAAACTTGAACGGCATGAGGTGATATGGGGGGAAGCAGTTCACCAAGTGCTGAGCGGGTGGACTGAAAAATGCGATATCCTCAGCCAGTTGATTGGCCTCGGCCTCCGACGGCACCACCACTAAAATCGTCCCACCCAAACGCGAAACCATACTGCAGAGCACGTGGGCACGCTCGCTTCCGGCAAGCCCGATGACCTCGACGGGGCCGGCGGCCTCGGCAACCCGTTTTAGCAGAGCGGCGCAGTCAGTTGCCTCTTGATTTTGGATCGTGAACACAGTAAACAAAAACCTCTCGCCGAGGCAGTTCCATCGGCAGAGCAGCTGATTCCTGACGGTTGGGTAACGTTACCACATTCCATACTTGCTGAAAATCAGCAGGTGTAAGCCGCCTTAGCTCAGGGGTAGAGCAGCGCACTCGTAATGCGCAGGCCCTCGGTTCAAATCCGAGAGGCGGCTCCAAAAAAATCATAAGGGATCTCGACTTATCAAGCAACCGAGATCCCTTTTCCCCGCCTAAACTGGATTGTGTAAGCTACCGCAAAACCCAACCGAAAATCAAGCTGCAGAATAGAAATCGCAACCCGCTATGAAGACGTCCGTGAGAAACCGACAAACCTTTTTGGAGTCAATTCGAGACACGGATTGCCACCCACAAAAAAAAGCTGATTGAATAGCTTCTGACTAATCATCTGAAAAACCTATAAAATCATTCGAACCCCCTCTTGACATGCCAAAATTTTCCGGATAAACTGCGAAGAATTGCGGCATTGAACCCCATCGGCAGGGAACGGACATCAGGCTATGAACGATGTGGACGAATCGGATCTCAAGGCCGAAATTGACGACATCGTGCGCACCGTGGACACGGTGATGAAACGCATTGAGGCCGTGTTGCCAGCACCGCAGCAAGATCAGCAGGACCCCGTCGAACCCTGAACGGTTTCAAACACCCATTTTCCGGCAGACACCAGCATCCGGGCCCAGAGAAAATCAGCTTTCGGGAGGCGCTATGGCAGTGACCAAGGACGATATCGTCGCGCGGATCCATGAGGTGGGTTTTACCAAAAAACAGTCCGTGGACCTGGTAGAGACCTTGATCGAAATCATCAAGCGCAGCCTCGAAAAAGGCGAGGATGTGCTCATATCGGGCTTCGGCAAGTTTTGCGTGAAAAACAAGAAAGAGCGCCGGGGGCGCAACCCGGCCACCGGCAATGATTTGACCCTGCGCGGTCGCCGGGTGATCACCTTCAAGTGCTCCGGTAAGCTGCGAAACAAAATCAACAGCGAAGCCGTGTGAGAGGTTCGCGCGGAATACGGCCGTCCCGCGGCCGTGCCAGGCGATCCTAACGGGGCCGGCGCTAAAGCGGTATGTTGTAGGCCTTGATCTTGCTCAACAGCGACGGGTGGCTTATCTCCAGTAAACGCGAGGCCTGCGTTCGGTTGCCGCCCGTTTCCTGAAGGGCGCGCGTGATCAGGCGGCGCTCCGTTTCACGCTGCGCGCTCTTCAGAGACAATCCGTCGATCCGGTTCTCGTTGCAGCTCGCCTTTCCCCGCGCCCCGATTTCCACCGGCAAATGCTCCGGCAAGAGCTCCCCCTCCTCGGCCAATAAGACAGCCCGCTCGATGGCATTCTCGAGTTCCCGCACGTTCCCCGGCCATCCGTGGCTCAACAGCAGACTCAGGGCGTCCGGGCTGATCTCCGCCACGCGCTTGCTCATTTTCGCGTTGAAACGCTCCAAAAAACACCCGCAGAGGTGGGGGATATCTTCCGGCCGCTCCCGCAACGGGGGCAGCCGAATGGTGAGCACATTCAGCCGATAGAACAGGTCTTCGCGAAACCGTCCCTTTTTCACCTCGTCCTCGAGGTTTTTGGCTGTGGCGGCAATCACCCGCACATCGACCCGCATCGACCGCGAGTCTCCGACAGGCCTCAGTTCGCTTTCCTGCAGCACCCGCAGCAGTTTGACCTGAAGCGCAAGAGGCAGTTCCCCGATTTCATCCAGGAAGATGGTGCCGCCGTCCGCTTCTTGAAAAAGGCCTTTCTTGTCGCGGTCCGCACCCGTGAACGCACCCTTCTTGTAACCGAACAATTCGCTCTCAAGCAGGGTTTCGGGGATGCCACCGCAGTTGACCGGCACCAGCGGCCTGCGGGCTCGCTCGCCTTCCTCATGAATTCCGCGTGCTATCAGCTCCTTGCCGGTCCCGCTTTCACCGAGGATCAACACGGTCGTCGAGTAGCGCGCCGCTTTTTGGGCCAGTGCGAATACGGCCTGCATGCCTTGGCTTCGGGCGATCATGGTGCCGAAACCGTAGTCCTTTTCAATCTCCTGAATCCGGGCCCGGAGCTGCCGGTTTTCGCGCTTCAGCCGCTCGCGCTCCTCGGCTTTCTTGAGCGCCAGCAGGACTTCATCCGGTTTGAACGGCTTTGAAATGTAGTCGTAGGCCCCCCGCTTCATCGCTTCTATGGCAGCGTCGATGCTGCCGTAGGCGGACATCATGATGACGGTGCTGCGGCCGATATGGTCGGATGCCGCACGCAGGAATTCCATACCGTTCATCACCGGCATCTTGATGTCGCACAAAATGAAATCAAAGCTCTCCCGGGCGATCTTCTCAAGGCCTGCTTTGCCGTCGAGCACCGAATCCACGCTGTAGCCGGCCTTTTTCAAGACGGCCGACAACATGTGGCCCATATTGGCCTCATCGTCGATCACCAGGATCTTCTGGCCCGATGGTTCTGTCTGCATGTGTCGTTCCTCGCTGATCCCACTGTGCGTGAAGATTTCGTGCTGCACGATTGCCTTTGCGGCGGCCCCGGTCGCCTGTCGGCCGGTTACCCCGATGACGTTAAAACCGGCTGCACAACACTTGCGCCGGGAGCGTAGTCGTCTCAGCCGCCGATTGGCAGGAGTGCGCAAGCAGGGAGGCGGCTGGCAGCGCCACCGTCATGGTCGTGCCATGGCCGATCGTGCTTTCCACGTCGATGCGGCCGCCGAAGCTTTCAACCATCATGAAGCTCACCGCAAGGCCCAGCCCGGTTCCTCTGCCGGGCTCCTTGGTTGTGAAAAACGGATCGAAAATATTCCTTAAATGTTCCGCGGCAATGCCGGTACCGTTGTCTATGAACCGAACCAGCAGCCAGGGTTTTCCCTCTCCGGCCGAATCGAGGCCCCCGGCGTGGTTTTCGGTGGTGACGGTCAGCTCGCCGTGGGGGTTGTTTTTGCTGGAAGCGATGGCGTCCGCTGCATTGATAACGAGGTTTAGAAAGACCTGGCGCAGCTGGTTCGTGTCTGCCAACACGACATCCTGTGGCGCTTCGAACCGCATGACGAGATGCAGATGCGACATGAACGGCTGGACAGCGAGCACCTGGGCCATTTCATCCAGCAGGGCATGAACAGCCACCCGATGCGAGCCCGCCGGAGACGGCCGCGAAATTTCCAGCAACTGCCGGATAATGGTGCTGATACGATCGATCTCTTTTTGGGCCCGCTCCATGTACTCGATCCGCTCCTCAGGCACTAGGTCCCCCTGTTTGAGCAACTCGAGGTACCCGGTGACGATCCCGATAGGGTTGCCGATTTCATGGGCAATGCCGGCCGAAAGCCGGCCGACCGATGCCAGTTTCTCCGCACGGATGATTTCGGTCTGGGCCCTCTGCAACTCGGTATTGGCTTTTTCCAGGGAGGAGACGGTTTGGCGCAGCTTTTCTTTCTCTGCAGCCAGGCGTCGCATCAACCCGTTCAGCGCGGAAGAGAGCCGCTGCAGCTCGTTGTCCTCCTTGCGCACGGCAAAAACGATCTCATCGTCCCCCTTGTAATCTTCAGCCCGCTTGGCCAAACGTGCCAACGGCTGCAGGTAAAGTTTGAACACGCGATAAATTCCCAGAAAAGACAGGAGTCCCGTATTCAAAAAAATATATAAAAAAAGCATCTGCTGCGAGTTTCTCAGGGACTGGTAAATGCCCTGCATGGGAAAAACCAGGCTGAAGGCGCCTTGAACGATTCCATCCCCAATCAAGGGAGCTGAAATAACCAGGAACTTTTTCTGCCACCAGAACAAGCCGAATGTATTGCCGATGAATTGCACGCCGGGTTGGATCTCTGTGAAAGCCTGCCGGGTAATCTTGAACAGCTCTTCCTGCGCCTTGGTGCGGTCAAGGCCAAAACCGAATTGCCGCTGGATGCGATCCAGCATCAAGAACGACACGGCCCCGGATTCGTCCAGCGCTTCTCCCAGTTCGGCGCGACCGGATCCAGGGACATCGTCATCCTCCCATACAGTATGTGTCAACAAATAATCGCCCAGCAGACGCGCAACGGTCTGACCCTTGACGACTTCCGACCGGATAAGAGCGCTTTGGGCCGTCATCATGGTGACGAAGTCGATAGAAAACATCCCGAGCAGCATAAACAGCGTGATGCTGACCGCGATCTTGGTTTTAAGCCCGCGTGTGCCCACGTGCTGATTTCGCGTCTTTACAAATTGATTTAATTTGGTTTTTATTCAAAACACCCAGCGTTCGGATTTATCCCAGATGATCTCTCTCATCGCAGCGCGTTGCTGAAAGCCGGGAAGAGCCAAGTTTCTCAAAAGATTATGCAATTAAAATGCCGTATGGGAGAAGAAGGCGGGAATAAACGCCAATCAAAGGAAGGCCACAGCGGTAATGCAGGGGAAACAGAAAATGGGGCACCAACAAAAAGCCCCGGTTCTTTCAAAATGAAAGAGCCGGGGCTTGAAAAATTTCGGCGGCGACCTACTCTCCCACACGGGATACCGTGCAGTACCATCGGCGCTGAAGAGCTTAACTTCCGTGTTCGGGATGGGAACGGGTGTTGCCTCTTCGCTGTAGCCACCGAAAAATCGATTCAGGGGTACGACGACAACCTATCTGCAATCTAAACCAACAAACGTTTCGAAGATCGTGTCAGCTATTTTGTGGCCAAGCCTCACGGCCTATTAGTACCAGTAAGCTCAATGCGTTACCGCACTTATACCCCTGGCCTATCAACCTCGTAGTCTTCGAGGGGCCTTCAGTTCTCCGTGTTTCCACGGAAAAGGGATATCTGATCTTGGGGTAGGTTTCCCGCTTAGATGCTTTCAGCGGTTATCCTTTCCGAACTTAGCTACCCAGCAATGCCGCTGGCGCGACAACTGGAACACCAGAGGTTCGTCCATCCCGGTCCTCTCGTACTAGGGACAGATCCCCTCAAATATCCTACGCCCGCGAAAGATAGGGACCAAACTGTCTCACGACGTTTTAAACCCAGCTCACGTACCACTTTAATTGGCGAACAGCCAAACCCTTGGGACCTGCTTCAGCCCCAGGATGTGATGAGCCGACATCGAGGTGCCAAACCGCCCCGTCGATGTGAACTCTTGGGGGCGATAAGCCTGTTATCCCCGGCGTACCTTTTATCCGATGAGCGATGGCCCTTCCACACGGAGCCACCGGATCACTAAGACCTGCTTTCGCACCTGCTCGACCTATATGTCTCGCAGTCAAGCACCCTTATACCTTTACGCTCTTCATGCGATTGCCAACCGCATTGAGGGTACCTTTGTACTCCTCCGTTACCTTTTTGGAGGAGACCGCCCCAGTCAAACTGCCCGCCTAACACTGTCCCCAGGCCGGATCACGGTCCCAGGTTAGAATCCAAGTACGCCAAGAGTGGTATTTCACCGGTGACTATCCGGAAGCTGGCGCCCCCGGCATCAACGTCTCCCACCTATCCTACACATGGCGCACCTAGAGCCAGTACTAGGTTACAGTAAAGGTTCACGGGGTCTTTCCGTCTTGGTGCGGGTATGTGGCATCTTCACCACAACTACAATTTCGCCGAGTCCCTCGTGGAGACAGTACAGCTGTCGTTACGCTATTCGTGCGGGTCGGAACTTACCCGACAAGGAATTTCGCTACCTTAGGACCGTCATAGTTACGGCCGCCCTTCATTGGCGCTTCGGTTCCCAGCCTCGCCTTGCGGCTAACCAGTCACCTTAACGTTCCAACAGCGGGCAAGCGTCAGTCTCTATACATCGTCTTTGATGACTTCGCAGAGACCTGTGTTTTTAGTAAACAGTCGCAGCTGTCGCTTTCCTGTGGCCTCCATCGCTGGAGGCATCCCTTATCGCTAACTTACGGGATCAATTTGCCGAGTTCCTTCACGTAGGGTTCTCTCGAGCGCCTTAGGCTATTCGCCTCGCCCTCCTGTGTCAGATTTGGTACGGTCAACTGATGCACTTCCGAACGAAGTTTTTCTCGGACGGACTTCCAGTCAGTTCGCCTCAAGGGCTCCTCGAAGTTCAGAGATTGCGCGGACGGATTTACCTGCCCGCCTCTCCTTCGCCTCGAACCGGCATCTATCAGCCGGATGACCTTCTACCCGCCGTCACTCCTCGGTGCAAACGCACACCAGTAGGTGCAGGAATGTTGACCTGCTTCCCATCGACTACGTCTTTCGACCTCGCCTTAGGGACCGACTAACCCTGGGCGGAATTGCCTTGCCCAGGAATCCTTAGGCTTACGGCGAGAGGGATTCTCACCCTCTTTATCGCTACTCATCCCGGCATAATCACTTGGACTTCGTCCAGGAGTCGTTTCCGTCTCCCTTCACTCGCGTGTCCAACGCTCCCCTACCAATGCACCCGTTCACCAGGTGCAGTCTGGAGCTTCGGCTTCATGCTTAGTCCCGTTAATTTTCGGCGCAGAGTTGCTCGACTAGTAAGCTGTTACGCACTTTTTAAATGATGGCTGCTTCTAAGCCAACATCCTAGCTGTCTGGGCAACCCCACTTCCTTATCTACACTCAGCATGAATTCGGGGCCTTAGCTGCCAATCTGGGCTGTTTCCCTCTCGACCACGAAGCTTATCCCTCGTAGTCTGACTCCCAGGCTGCATTCCATGGTATTCGGAGTTTGTCTGGGTGGGGTAGGTTATGCACCCCCCCTACCCGAACCGTAGCTCTACCCCCATGGATGATCACCTGAGGCTAGCCCTAAAGCTATTTCGGGGAGAACCAGCTATCTACAGGTTTGATTAA
>JBGSTS010000090.1:0-15539 GCA_041736435.1 Desulfobacterales bacterium
GCGGAGATCGCCGGCGTGAGCGGCGCCGGCCTGCAGCTGCGGCCGGAGCTTTTCATGGCGGCGTTGGGGAGCCGGAGCCGGTCCCTAGCGTTCGATTGGGCCTGCCGTTTGGGCCGTGACGGGGTGCGCGTCGAGATGGAGCTGGGCGAAAAGAGCCTGAAGCGCCAGATGAAAACCGCCGACCGGCTGGGCGCCGCGCATGTCCTCATGATCGGAGAGGTGGAGCTCGGCGAAAGCGCCGCCCTCCTGCGCAACATGCAGACGAAGGAACAAATCAGGGTCCCCTTTGAGGGACTGGTGGACCGCATCAAGGCCATTCTCATCGCGCGGTGATTCCGCATCGATTGCGGCGAGTCGAACTCGCTGTTTTGGAAAGGAGTCTTTGTGGACAAATTGGGAGAGATGCGCAGGACCCACAGCTGCGGCAGCCTCGTCGCCGCAGACGCCGGCCGGGAGGTCGCGCTCATGGGCTGGGTCTTGAGGCGGCGGGACCATGGCGGGGTGATTTTTATCGATCTGCGGGATCGCGACGGGATCACCCAGGTGGTGTTCAACCCCGAAGTAGCGCCGCAGGCCCACCTCAAGGCCGAAGCCATTCGAAGTGAATTCGTTTTAGGCGTGCGCGGCCGGGTGCAGCACCGCCCCGATGGCATGGTCAACCCCAACCTGGCGACCGGGGCCATCGAGGTCATGGCCTCCGAGCTCAGGATCCTCAATACGGCTCAAACTCCGCCCTTTCTCGTCGAGGATGGGACGGAGATCTCTGAGATGACCCGTCTGAAATACCGCCACATCGACCTGCGGCGGCCCCGGCCGCAGCGCAATCTGATCCTGCGCCACCAGACGGCGGCCGCCGTGAGATCCTATCTCAACGGGCTCGGGTTTTTGGAGCTCGAAACGCCGTTTCTCACCCGCAGCACGCCCGAAGGGGCGCGGGACTACCTGGTCCCGAGCCGCGTCAACCCCGGAATGTTTTTCGCTCTGCCCCAGTCCCCCCAGCTCTTCAAACAGCTGTTCATGATCGCGGGCTTCGACCGCTACTACCAGATCGTGCGCTGCTTCCGGGATGAAGACCTGCGGGCCGACCGCCAGCCCGAGTTCACCCAGATCGATGTGGAGATGTCCTTCGTGGGCGAGCAGGACGTGATGGGGATGGCCGAGGGCATGATGGCGGCGCTGTTCCAACAGGTACTCGGCCGCGAGATCCCTGTTCCGTTTCCCCGTCTCTCCTACGATGAGGCATTGGGGCGCTTCGGGCTCGACAAACCCGACACCCGTTTCGGACTGGAGTTGACGGATGTCACCGACATCGCGGCCGGCTCCGGTTTCAAGGTTTTTGCCGACGCGGCCGCCAAGGGCGGCATCGTCAAGGCGTTAAACGCCAAGGGATGTATCGAGATGTCGCGCAAGGAGATCGACGACCTGACGGCCTTCGTCGCGGTCTACCGCGCCAAAGGCATGGCCTGGATCAAACTGCGCCCTGAGGGCTGGCAGTCGCCGATCGCCAAGTTCTTCACCGAAGCCGAGAAGCAGGCTCTCTCCGAGCGCATCGGAATGGAGACCGGCGATTTGGTGTTCTTCGTCGCCGACCAGGCCGCCGTGGTCAACGATGCACTGGGCCAGCTTCGCAACCATCTCGGCCAGAAGCTCGGCCTGATCGATCCGGATCGCTTCGATTTCCTGTGGGTGACGCGCTTTCCGATGTTCGACTTCGATGAAACCGAAAAGCGCTACCAGGCCCTGCATCACCCCTTCACCTCACCGCTCGAAGAGGACTACGATAAACTCGAGACCGATCCGCTGGCCGTCAAGTCCCGCGCCTACGACCTGGTGTTGAACGGGTTCGAGGTCGGCGGCGGGAGCATCCGCATCCACCAGCGCGGCTTGCAGGAGCGCGTGTTCAAGACGCTGGGCCTTTCGGCGGAGAGCTATGAGGACAAATTCGGGTTTCTGCTGTCGGCGCTGGATTCGGGGGCGCCGCCCCACGGCGGGATCGCCCTGGGCTTCGACCGGCTGGTGATGCTGCTATGCGGCGAGAGCTCGATCCGCGACGTGATCGCCTTCCCCAAGACCCAGAAGGCCGCCTGCCTGCTGACCAACGCCCCCTCCGTGCCGGCCAAGGCACAGCTGGACGAGCTTCACCTGAGAGTCAAACAAACTGCTCAACCGTAAGGGTTTTTAAGGAAGCAGGTTGCAGCGTTCGTCCTCCTCCTGAGGGTCATCAAGCGCTATCTTTGTGGGAGCGGCTTCCAGCCGCGATACCCTTGTGGCCTCGCAGGTTTTTTCCAGGGCCCGGTGCATGTTGCGGCCGTCATGAACCGTTCAGCGCCCGCCAGGCTTGCCGTTTGGTCAATTTCGTCGCCGTGTTCCAGGCATCGAGCGTGCGTGTCTGAAAGCCTATGGCCCCTTGTTTCGCTTCCCAGTTCGTCACGGCAGGTACACTGACGCCGAGCAGCTTTGCAAACTGGCTGAGCGACATGCCGAACTTCGCGCGTAGTTTCGCAACGGCTTGGCCGTTAACGGGCTTGGTTTTCGCGGCGGCGTGCACCGTCCGTTTTGCATCGCTGGTCTTTTGGCGAACGGGGGGTGCTTTGCGTGCCGGCGCCCGCTTCGCCCCGGACGCGGAAGGCTTCTCCGGTAATGGCGGCGCCCCTGCCCGGCGCGCTGTTGCCTTCGCCGCGACGCTCGTCTCGCCTGCCGGCATCTCGATGCCGAACACATCCGCCAAGGCATCCTCCGCGATGCGCGGACGACCCTCTTTTCTGCCCAGCGTGCCGGCGGCCAGGCCGACCTCGGCGCCGATCAGCTCTTCGTGGTCAACCCCCCGCAGCAGGAAAAGCAGCTCCGGCGCCTCGTCGAGGCGTGCACCCACCCCGTAGAGCACCGCGGCCACATGTTTGCACATGACCGCCCAGTCCGGGCAGCTGCACTTCAGGCGGATCTCCCCGGGCAGGGGAAAAAGGCCCTGGTGGCGGTCGGTCACGACGGCCATCACGTGTTTGGAAAGCCGGCCCTGAAGCAGCTCCAGCAGCGAGCCGATCTGCCCGGCGCAGCGTTGCTTCAGCTCATCCCACTTTCCGGCGGGAAGCCTCTGGACGGCGATCTCCACCGTGTAGAGTATGGAGCCGCTGACGATGGCGTGGACTTTTCCACGGGTGATCTCCAGGTGGCACACCGAACCGTTGCGGATATAGGTGCGGCCGCGCGGCAGGCGGTTTTCATAGTCGCTGAACGACTCCAGGTGATCGCACCAGGCCTGCCCCCAAAACGTTTGTGCAATCTTTCTTCCCTCGATTTGGACCGGCTTGATGCAAACCCCTTTTTTCTGAAGCGCCGCCAATTTTTTAAGAGCACGCGCCCGGCGCGCAGCCACCGGCACATAGGGTCTCCAACTGTAGAAAGACATCCGTTGCCTCCTGCAATTGATGAATTCGTAAAAAGTCCTTGATCCAGACGACTTTGTAAAAAGCCCAAGATCCCCGCTGGAGCGGGGCAGGCACGGCGCGCGAATTCCGTGTTGCGAGGAGTACTTATAGTACGCCGCAGCGACCCCGGAATGAAGCGCAACGCAGAGATTGGGGTTTTTGCGAAGTCGTCACAATTGCGCCCGATCGACATCCAGGGCCACGACCTTGAGCAGCTCCTCGTTGCTCATCTCGGTCAGCATGGATTCGGTCCCGGCCTTCAGGAGGTCGTTGGCCAGGCCCGTTTTTTCTTCGATGAGCGCGTCGATTTTTTCTTCGACCGTCCCCCGGCAAATGAATTTATGCACCACCACATTCCGGTGCTGCCCGATGCGGAAGGCCCGGTCCGTCGCCTGGTTTTCCACCGCCGGGTTCCACCAGCGGTCGAAGTGGATCACGTGCGCGGCGGCGGTAAGGTTGAGGCCGGTGCCGCCCGCTTTGAGGGAGAGCACGAAGAAGGGCGGTCCGCTCTCCTCCTGGAACAGGTCGATCAAGCTTCTGCGCCGGCTCACCGCCGTACCTCCGTGCAGAACGAGGCCCTCGCGGCCGAACACGCTGCCGAGGAACGCGGCGATGGGCTCGGTCATCTCGCGGAACTGGGTGAACACCAGCGCTTTCTCCTGCCGGGAGGCGATCTCTTCACAGATGGACCTGAGCCGTTCGAATTTGCCGCTGTCGGATGGGTCGTACCCGCCGTCGCCCAGAAGCTGGCTGGGGTGGTTGCACACCTGCTTGAGCCGCATCAGGTAGGCCAGCACCAGGCCGCGCCGTTTCATCCCGTCCAGGTCTTTGAGCGCCGTCGCTAGCTCTTCCACCAGTCTCGCGTAGATCACGGTCTGCTTTTTCACCAGGCCGCAGAAGGCCTTCATCTCGGTCTTGTCGGGCAGGTCCGCGATGATGCGCTTGTCGGTTTTCATCCGCCGCAGGACATAGGGCCGGACTAAATTCCGCAGCGGGGCGTAGCGGTCCTGCTCTCTCGCCTCCAGGCGCTTGACGAATTTTTTGAAGCGGGCAGCCGAACCGAGCAGACCCGGACAAAGAAAGTCAAAGAGCGACCAGAGATCGGAAAGACGGTTCTCGACCGGCGTGCCGGTCAAGGCGATCCGGGCATCCGCTTTGAGCTGTTTGATCGTTTTCGCCTGGGTGGTCGAGGGGTTCTTGATCGCCTGGGCTTCGTCCAGAATGACCAGCCGCCACGGCAGGTCGAGCAGCCACGGCTGCCGGGGCAGCATTCCGTAGGTGGTGAGGACCACATCGGTTTTGGCGAGCAGCGCTTCCGGCTTGCGGGCTGTGGCGGCAATGGCGGTTTTGTCCGTTTCCGAGGGATGGATGAAAGCGGCCTGGATCGCGGGTGCAAATCGCTTCATCTCGGCCTTCCAGTTCGCCAGGAGCGATGCCGGCAGCACCAGCAGCGACGGTTTGCCGGGCGGCGTGTTCCGCTTCAGCACTAATAGAAGCGACAAGACCTGAACGGTCTTGCCCAATCCCATGTCGTCGGCGAGGCATGCCCCGAGTCCGAGAGACGACAGAAACCAGAGCCAGTTGAGCCCGGCCTCCTGGTAGGGGCGGAGCGTCCCGTGAAAATCCGGGCTGCCCCCGCAGGAAGCCAATCCGTCCGGATCGCGCAGGCCCGATAGAATATCCGACAGCCATCTGCCCGCATCGATGAAGGACCACTCCCGGTCCTCGCCCGGGGGCGCAGCGCTTGCATCCAACGCCGCCGGAGCTCCCGCCAGAAGCCGCATTCCCTGGATAAACGAGATCCCCTCACCCGCCGCTTCGGCCTCCACCCGCTTCCAGTGCGCAAGGGCTTGGGACAGTTTGTCGCGGTTAACCTCGACCCATTGCCCCTTGACGTAGGCAAGCCCGTTCTCCGAGGCCATGAGGCCGCGCCATTCGGCTTCGGTCAGCGGCTGGTCTCCAAGCGCCAGGCCGACTTTGAAATCCAGCATCGCATCGGCGCCGAACCGGCTTTGTCGTTTCTCGCCGATGGTCACGGTCACGCGTGGGCGGGGGCGTTTGCGCCACCAATCCGGCAGCCGCACCAGAAGGCCGCTGGCTTCGAGCAGGGGCAGGTTTTTAAGGAGGAGGTACGCTTCGGCCGGGCTCCACGCCAGGGGGTGAAAGAGATCACCGGACTCGACCAGCTCCTTGACAAAGTCGATCTGTTCGGATGCCCGATAGACGGGTGAAAGCAGGTGGACCAGCGCCTTTCGGTTGCGCTCCCCCGCATATTCCTGCAGGGCCTTGCCCAGCGGCTGGTATTGTACGCGCCCCGCCTTGGAGAGGCTTGGCGCGTAAGTGGCCAGAAACGCGAACGGCAGATCGGGGTCGCGCTTGTTTTCCGCCAGATGAAAACAAACGCGTCCTACCTGGTGCCAGATCGGTGCATGGCGTTTCAGCCACCCGGAGAGACCGACTGCCGAAGCGGCGATCTCTGTTCGCACCCATGCGTCGAGGTCCATCCATAGTTTTTGAAAGACCTCAACGCTCAGGTACTCTCCGCCCTCCATGGGCGGTGCAGCGAGCACCAGGGTTGCCAGCTCGGATGCATGCGGCGGTTCGATCGGATCGATCCGCTCCGCGGCGGACTCGGGCATACGGCAGAGTTGGGTCAGGTAGATGCAGGCGAACTCCCGCCAAAAGGACCACTCCGGCGGCGGCGGTGCTTCCGGGCGCGCGGCGGCGAGCGCCAAAAGCCCCGCGGCCTGGGATGACGAAAAGGCAGCCGCGGCCCGCTTTGCCCAGGCATCGGTAAGTCCTGCGGCATCGGTGGCGATCTCTCGCAATCGAAGGCGGCCGGCGGGGGTCAGTGAAAGGTCGCAGCTCATTGAAAAACCCGCAAAACCACAGGCAGTCTCATCCGGGGCTGGTGTGAATTTTCTGGAAAACGGCGGGGTCAAACCGCATCCAATCGATCGGTTTGATATCGGCTAACGGAATTCATGTCAACCGGAAGGCGTTCGAGGTATCACTTTTAGCCGACTCGATCGGGTGCGAAACGCGTGGCTCGGCCACTGTGCCAAGCTAAGCCTCATTCCAAAATCCGAAATAAGCCCCGGAGCACCCTCCCACCGATCCGCGTCATTTTTGCTTGCCCGAAACGGCCCCCCTCGTGCTATGATTACAGATGAAGACGAGATCCGGTGGGATCAAGCGATCAAGAGCCGGCCGTCGTTCGGCCGGTAGAACGGGTGGCTATGCGCAAGGAATTCGTTGTCAGTTTTTCCTCCACCGACAAAAAAGCCCTGCGCGACGGCATTCTTTTTCCGCTGACCGCAGTGAATTCCGCCTACGGTGCCGGCCCGATCAGCTACGTGACGACCCGCCTCCTGGAAAAACTGGGCTACCTTGCTCCGAATGCCTTCGGCGGGCGGGCGATTTCCCCGGAGGTCAGCGAGCTTTTTGCCGCAGCGCTTGAAATTTTCAAGAAGAGTGAGCAGACAGAACCGGGCGAGTACCCCTATGTCGGGGACGTCGAATCCCCGACCGGCACCCACACCGTCTGGATCAGCCCCAACCGCACCATCGGAAAACACACGCTCTACCTGCCCGAGGATTGCTGACCGCACCGGCCCGAGCGAAAGCGTGCAAAGCGCTTTAAAAAAGCCCTGCCGGTGATTCGGCAGGGCATGATGCTTAGGGCTCCCCGAGTAGGACTTGAATCACGCCTGCGGCGTGACAGGCCGCAACCTAGTGGTTAATCCCGCCGTTGGCGGGACTCTGCCTGACCTGCCCCGCCCAAGTCGGGGTCATCGCTATCTTGGTGAGGCTGGTTTGCTGAGAGAAAGCGGGCGATGCCTCTTTTTTTGATTTGCCGCTCCAGGCGCACCGCCTCAGGGCGGGATTCCACCTGCTGGGACCATGTCCGCTGCCAGGGTCCTTCAAAACGTTTTGTGGTTTTGGACAAGCGATACTCCGGGTCGTTGTGCTGGCGGATGCGGCGTAAGAGGTCGGTGGTCTGCCCGCAGTAATAGCGACCGTTTGATTCGCTCCGGATGATGTAGACCCAAAAGCCCATAAAAAAAGCCCTGCCGAAATTCGGCAGGGCATGCTGCTTTGGCTCCCCGAGTAGGACTTGAACCTACAACCTAGTGGTTAACAGCCACCAAATATATGATTCCCGGGTTTTACCTTGATATACCAGAAATTTTTATTGTATTGGAATTATTCTAAATATTTTGTTATTATTTTACCTAAGATTACCTTGACTTTCATTGCACGTGTTGGGTATAGTGTTGGGTATATATGCTTGAAAATTATGGAGCCAAAAAATGCCATCTCAAAAAAGACATAAAACAGACTACAAAGGTATTTATTATATTTGGGGGAAAAGCATCGTTTCCAGCAGGCCTGAAAAGATTTTTTACATTACCTACCGAAAGAATGGCAAGCTAATAAGTGAAAAGGCCGGGCGGGCAAGTCAAAATTGGACTCCGGCGAAGGCAAACGCCCTGCGCGGCAACAAGATCAGCGGCAAGGTTCTATCTAACGCCGAAAAACGGGACGCAGAAAAGGCCGCAGAAGCCCAAAAGAACGCTTGCTACACCATTAACAGGTTGTGGGATGCCTATTGCGAATCAAACCCCGATAATAAAGCCCTGCACCACGACAAGCGCAAATTTGATCTGCACCTAAGAGACAGTATTGGAAAGAAAAATCCTGCAGAACTACTTTTATTGGATGTGGATCGGGTTCGTCTTGCCCTTCAAAAAACGGGAAAACGAACCCAGGCAGCGCGGGTGTTGGAGATCTTGCGCCGAACTATCAACTATGGCGTGAAACGTGGGCTGATAGAACCGCTTCGATTTAAAATCGAAATTCCAAAACTGAACAACCAAACAACTGAGGATTTAAAACAGGAACAGCTTAAGGCTCTTCTATCCTGCTTGGATGCCGATCAGGATCAGACAGCCGCTAACATCATGCGCCTCGCTTTATTCACTGGAATGCGCCGTTCCGAAATTTTTAAACTACAATGGGCAGATCTGGATTTTGAACGGGGATTTATCACGATCAGAGACCCCAAGGGTGGCCGGGATGAGTCAATTCCAATGAATGCGATGGCCGAAAAGGTATTCAAAAGCATCCAAACCCAACATGATAACTCTTATGTCTTCCCCGGGCGAAAGAAGGGTACCCATATAACTGAGTGTCGGAAGAGCATTGACCGAATCAGAAAAGCGGTTGGACTGCCAAAGGGTTTTAGGCCGTTGCACGGGTTAAGACACGTCTATGCCTCAATGCTGGCCTCTTCGGGGAAAGTTGATATGTATACCCTCCAAAAGCTTCTTACACATAAAAGCCCGATCATGACACAAAGGTATGCACACTTGCGGGATGGGGCGCTGAAAAGCGCTTCGAACCTTGCAGAAGAACTGATTAAAGAGGTCATGGCCTTTGCAGGCGTAAAAAAGCGGGAACATTAAAACAAAAAACCAAATGAAAACGAGCTGATAAACTATTTGAGATCCTTGAATTTATCGGCTTCGAAAAACCGATGGGGGAAAATGCAACCTAATGGCCACGGGTTGCCTCTCAAACAAATTTCCGCAACTTTTTCGGATCAGAGAGTGAAATGCCCTTTTTTGATTGACCAGGACTACACAGAAGGCTCCAGCGTTCCCAACAACAACCTTAAACTTTCCAATCCATGCCATGTGTCGAATTGGTAAAGCATCATCCCCACGGCTTGGCAACAGGGAAACGAATCACTGTGGAATTTAAACTCAGCTAAGTTCGCATCTCAGATTAGATTAGAACCCACTCCCTTTCTATTTGAATCAAATCTTTCGCAATCCTTCTTTCCAATCCAGCGCCAGCATTACCCGCCTTTTATAGCCTTTAGAAAACTCGCACTCTTTGATGGACCAAATATTTCACCGGAGCGCAACCCACTCTAACAGTCTGTTCCCCATAAAAAGGCCGATGGGGGGATGCGTCGCAAGAGTCGAATGAGTTGGTCAGCACAAAAATTGCGGCAACTTTTCCCGATACAACACAACACAATAGAGGCTATCCGCATATCAAGCTCTTTAATCATCACCAATCCAATAAGCTTTTTCGATAGCAAGTTGTTCAAAAACAAATGCGTTTTCTGATCCTGTATTAATAATTGGCTCTACCCTCTCTACGTCTTTCAACAGCCTGATAGAACGTCTATATAAATCGATTATTGATACCTACCGAATTTACCTACACTAGTGCGGCAAGCTCTAGATCTACCTAACTTCATGTAATTGTACCAAAATTTACGTTGACTAACGACTTGTCTTTGAGACAAAATGAAGCCAATAAATAAGATCTTCTTCCGATTGAAAATGGAGGATACCATGCAACACCAAAACGAATATCTTACGGAAAAGCAAGTGGCTGAACTGACTGGCCGGGCCGTGCAAACTTTGCGGAATGACCGCTTTATGGGAAAGGGCTTTCCCTACGTCAAAATGGGAAGATCAGTGAGGTACTCGCTGGATGAAATCCACGATTATATGAAATCGAGGACAATCCGGACCACTGATGCCTGAAGATTATTCGTACCATCACAATCTCTTTAATCGTGCTGCAGAGGCGAGATTGATAACATTTACAGCTAGAGAGCTTGATGAAGCAGATATTCCAACGCCGAATTGGATAATTGAAGGATTGCTACCTACGGGCCTGACCCTTCTTGCCGGAGCGCCCAAAGTAGGGAAAACGCGCCTTGTGACCCAGATCGCATTGGCGGTAGCAACCGGAGAAAATATTTTTGAAAATATTCCGGTTGAGAAATCTGGTGTCTTATGTCTTTTTCTTGAGGACAGCACATACAGGATGAGAGAGAGACTTAGGGCTCAGCGGGATGGCGATTTGCCCCAGAATCTCCACTTAGCTTCCGAATGCCTCAGAATGGAAAAAGGTGGAGTTGAGGCCTTAGACAGGTGGCTGGGAGAGCATCCAGATGTAAATCTCGTGATAATTGATATTCTAGGTCAGTTCACTTCTCTATCCTCCTCGAAAAACATATACCAGGGGGATTACGATAAGATAGGAAGAATCAAAGCTCTGGCTGACAAGCGCTCTAGAGCCATAATAGTTGTTCACCACCTTAATAAGCTGAAAGAGTCTCCGGATATTTTTGACAAGGTTTCAGGGAGCACAGGGCTCACAGGCGCGAGCGATACGGTGGCCGTGCTTGAAAGGTTTAACAGGGCCGGGGTGGACGCTAAGCTTCATATTGCAGGAAGGGATGTGGAAGCGACAGAGTTGCCTCTTAGGTATGATGCTCAAAGAGGGCTCTGGCTCTATGCTGGGGACGCGAAAAAGTATTGCATTACTGAAGAGCGCGAAAAAATATTTGAACTTTTAGAGAAAAGCGGTAAGCCGATGAGATCCAAAGAAATCGCTGAAGCTTTAGGTAAAAACCACAATACTGTAAGAGGGTTGCTGACCAAAATGCTAAAAAGTGGAGAATTGAAGCAATCTGGACGTGGAGAATACGTAATACCATAAACAACATAAACAAATAGATCAAACCAAACACCGTAAACAGGGCAAACAATCGGAGTATCTGATCATTGTTTTCTTTGGAATAACAGGAAACAACTATAACCATCTGCAAATAAATAACATTCAATAATTTGTTTGCGTTGTTCACGGTGTCTATGGAAAGAAAGGAATAGTAAAAATGACCATCGTAAATGCTATTTCGAAGAAGCAAGAGGGTGAACCCATGAGTGTCCAATTAAAGTCAGGGACACTCATCAGCGGGATTTTTAAAGGAATTGAAGATGATTTGCTGAAAATTAACGATGCCTACGTCATATGCCACAGTTTCCAATATAGCACACGATGGGCGATAGTGGAGGTTGAAGCCGTTGAGATGTGTTTGCCTGGGGAAAAGGAACTGTCTTTTAGCCCAAGCTGACCCAAAAAAAACAGGGGCCTCCACTGCAGCATTTTAGAGGCGATTTACGTTGAATTACAACGCTATTGTTGAAAGGAGTACCCAAGTGCCTTATCAAAATCCAGTAAATATGAACCCCAGACACAAGCGTCTGGCTCAGCTTATTGTCGGCGGCAACAGTCAGAGCCAATGTGCAAGAGTTTTTGGTGTTGACAAAAGCACGGTGTCTAGGTGGATGAAGGAGCCGTCTGTCGGAATGGAAATTGTGAGGCTCCAGGAAATGGCTGATGTGAATATTGTTTCAACGGTTCCTGGAATGCCCGAAAAGCTTCAAGAAGCGGCACACAAAGGTATTGATGCCCTGATCGAAATTCTTGAAGATAAGCGGATCGATCCAGAAATCATAAAACTAAAGTCTAATGCTGCAATAGAGATTCTGGACCGCGCTGGCTACGGAGTGGTCAAACAGGTTAAGGTTGAGCAGGCATCACTTTCCACTCACGTTACTGCGGAAGAAATAGAGGAGTTTAAAAGGAGAGGACTAGAGGCAATGAGGGAGGCTGGTTATAATATAGAAATAGAAGACAAGTTATCAGATCTAACAACTGGCACGTAATGTCGATTTATGTGCTTATCAAAAAAATTCAGCTGAGTACGGGAAGCGGCTGCGAATTGGGATGGAACGGGCCGGATACCAATACGAATTGGGCGGGGTTCCAGTACAGGGCGCTGGCGGCAGTAGGGCATTAATATTACCTCACCGGTAGCGTAGCGGCGAAAGCGGTCCTGGACAACTGGATGAGTTGGCTCGATAGCCCGATCCTGGCGGATGGCAGCGGGTGGAAGGTGCCGAGCGATTTCGTGAAGGACTCGGCCGGATACCAGTACAACAATTTACGGCGGATCTGCATGCCCTGATCGCCCAGGCCATGATTTTCAAATACTGGCGAGATGGAGATGCGATCGCTCAGGTCTGGTTCCGTAGGCTGCTGAACGACCTATCCAGCCGGCAGCTCTCAAATGGGCTTTTCGCGCAATCCTCTGGAGATATTTTTGGGTTCCACCAGGGGAAGGTAGGTAAGGCGCTGGGGATGCTTTTGAACGGCAGAACGGGCGGCCAAGTTAACTATCCGCTCACGGCCGAGCCATCGGATAGGGCTGCGTTCGAGCACCTTGTGAACGGGTTGGTAGACTCCCGAGGGAGGGCGAAGCTATGCGCCTTGGACTTCGACAACTGGCTTCCCGTGCACCACTTTTACGACCAGGCGCAGCAGCTTTCTGAAAAAATCTGGGTGGGAAACACGTGCGGGACTTCGGAGGGGATAGGGCTCTGCCTGATGGTCGCCATAGATTATGCGCTTTATACCGGAGATAAGAATTGGTTCAAGAATATCGGCAGGTTTATGAACCAAGAGCTGGGACTGTTTGTGACGGATTTCTGAGTTGAGTGTTACAGCCTTTTAATGTCATTGAAAAAATCTTTTTCGAGAACTTGCTTCTCATCACAAGCTTCCACAAGTTCATGATTAATAGGAAGATCTATTGAATGGGCAAGTTTTATAATCACTCCGAACTCTTTGGCTGCAACAATGGCTGGGACATAATCTGAATCTGATGTGATCAAAACTGCTTGGTCCATAACTTTTCTTGCACTGAACTTAACAAGATCTGTCGCTAAAAAAACATCCACTCTTTTTTGATTGAAAATTGGGGATCCGTCGCTTCGGCAGCCTCTCTTAACAAGCTTACCAAGTCTCACCTCAAATCTGTCAAGTCGTTTAAGCTTTTCAAAAAAAGAGTTAGCTTGCGAGAAGCGCTTGATCTCTTCTTCTGAGGGTGGATCAGACTGATACGGAAGACAGTGGTAATAATACGCCCTCACAAAATGATTTTCACCACACAGTTTTCGGGAAAACTTAAGATAGTCGATTTTAATATACCCAACGTTTTTTGATATTTCATCTAGGTATCCCCCATCGATAAAGACACAAACTTTTTCCATTCAAATCTCCCCAAATTTCCCCTCAAAAAAAAGCCGCCCACAAAGGGGCGGCTTTTTATTCTACCATGACATCAAGACCCAAATCACTTTGTGTGCTTGGGGTGACGCCATGGGGCATCCTCAAACTTGCCAATTCTTAGCTGACATTGTTAACCCGCTCATGGTAAATACCAATGGCGGGGACAACGCCAGCGGGTATTCCGCTCAAAACTATAGTTTGAATATCGCCTTGTCAAGGATTTTCGTCAATATCCGCAGGAACTTTAGATCTTTTTGTTGGTCGATAGGACCTTGTGCAAAATCCATGCTTAATATTGGGCATTAAGTCGCAAGGCTATTTTATTTTAAAAATGATGTATTTTCTTATAGTTACATAACAATATCGTACTTCTTGCGCACCTTCCAAAGCATTTACACAATAACAAAGGGTTGTAACAGTGTCAATAAGCCGTCATTTATAGGTGAATGATTCCATATATCTCGCTATTCCTATAGCCCTTTTGCCTGAACACCTTCATTTTGTAGCTTTCTTGTAGGCATCGGTATTGTGCTCGTCGCTTAAGGCCCGCTCCAGGTCGACCATCAATCGGCCGTGATTTGCGCATAACCACTGCTTAGCCCTCTCTGTCTCATGGCACAGGCTCTGGACCGTTAGCCAGAACTTCGCCGAGTGATCAGGAACGGCGAGATGAACGGTCTCATGTGTCACTATGTATCGCAACACGAATTCAGGGGCGAGAATGAGCCGCCAGTTAAAGGATAGGTTCCGATGGCCTGAGCAATTGCCCCACTTTGTACGTTGACCCATCACGTAAACACGAGCAGGCTTTTGCCGGATGCGGGCAGTTGTTGCGCGAAGTTGAGCCCCGATAGCGCCTCGCGCCTGTTCACGGAGCCACCTCTCCAGGCTTCGAGCTGGGGGAGTCTTGGACTGCCCGCCACGAAGAACCACGATCTTGCCATCAACAATGGCAACCTTGTTGTTGTGGGCGCGAGTCTGAGCCCATTCCACGCGAATACGAGTTGGGACACCGCGGAAGAGAATTTTACCGGCCTGTCGCTGTTCGGGGCGGCGTATAGCCCGAAGGCGTTCCGCCCTTCTCAATTGATCTAATACCCAAGGCGCCTGTGCAACAAGAAATGCCTCCACATCTGAGGACGTTCGGCTGACAGGCTTAATCACCTCAATTCCATTAAACCCTACCCGAATCCGAAGCCTCCGAGCCTTCCGGGACAGTACCACGCGGTAATCGATGAGACGACCGTTAAGCAATATGGTTTGTTGTTGAGTAACTCGCATGGCGTCAGTTCACTCCATCAGCCTTGGCGAGCTCATTAACTGCTGGCTTCAGAAATGGAGGGTCTTCCGCATCCCGGTCGAAGCCTAAACCCGCATATGATGGATTCCACGACTCAGCTAGCAACGACTGCTCGACCCTCATGCGGCCCCCAATCGAGTTGCTCCATCCTGGTGATAGAAGCTTGTTGTTCCTGAGGTGCGCCACCATCCTCCGCGCACAATCGGCCAGTAAATCTTCATTTTGCGTTGCCGCGTGGGCACGTAAGATCGTGAAAAGCCCGTATTCCCCTGGCTGTGTCAAGCTAAGGCGTTCAGGTTCCTGCTTGGTAGCTGCCGCTTCCGCTGCAATTTCTTCGAGTTCCCGGAGTCGCTTTTCCGCAGCTTCATCCCTGGCGTCTTTACGTTTTTTTAGTCTTTGGAGACGTTCCCCCAACTTTCTGTATATGAAGCTTGGATCATCTTCCGAAAGCTCAGCGGTCAACACGGCTTCGAGCGCAGCAGCTTTGTCTGCCGGGGTGGGCAACTTGTCTAGTTGTGTAACGTAATCCTTGTCAATTTTGAATACCGGCAACGACTCAGCGATATTAAGGAAGGTCGTATTCTCCTCAATAAGCTTTCTGGTCTTTGCTGAAAGAACTCCGTAGGTGTCCTTGCTGCCGCGCTGTCGTCGTCGATGTGCAATGAAGATACCGCAGAGCCAATTGTACTCGTGACGGTAAGGGTAAAGGCAGGGGTCGGGTGCAATGGCGGCGGTGGTCCCCAAAATTTGGACAGTGTGCTAAGCTCTGATTCAGACCCCAACGGGAGGATCAGAGATGAGCAAGAAACGTAAAAAGCACAGTGCCCAGTTCAAGGCGAAAGTGGCCCTGGCCGCCCTGGCCAACGAAG
>JBGSTS010000091.1:0-4378 GCA_041736435.1 Desulfobacterales bacterium
CTTCGTTGGCCAGGGCGGCCAGGGCCACTTTCGCCTTGAACTGGGCACTGTGCTTTTTACGTTTCTTGCTCATCTCTGATCCTCCCGTTGGGGTCTGAATCAGAGCTTAGCACACTGTCCAAATTTTGGGGACCACCGCCGAGAACCGGGAAATGAGCCGTTCAATCCTGGAAGTTCGCAATTTGAACAAGGCGTTCGGAGGGATCTCCGCAAATAAAGATGTTGATTTCGATCTTAAATTTGGCTCCAAGGAAGCTATCATTGGCCCCAACGGAGCAGGGAAAAGTACGTTTTTTGCATTGGTGAGTGGGTATCATCGCCCTGACGCCGGGTCAATTCACTTCGACGGCAAAGAGATCACTGGAAAGAAACCACATGAAATTGCTAATTTAGGGATATCTCGCGCATTCCAAGTTAGCAACATTTTCCCACGCCTGACTGTTATAGAAAATGTCCGTTCAGCTATTCAAGTTCGCAGCGGCAAAGCGTTTGATTTGTTTAGCAGGGCTGACAAGGAAGATCTGGAACGAACGGAGGAGATTTTATCTTTATGCAATCTAAGTTCCAAAAGATCAAGGCCGGCTGGCGAGTTGTCTCAAGGCGATAAGAAAAAGCTTGAATTAGCTCTCGCTCTTGCTGGTCAACCCAAACTTCTTCTTTTGGATGAACCTACGGCCGGAATGAGCATCGAAGAAACAAAAGAGACCATGGAATTGGTGGACCACCTCAACTCGAGCTTTGGCCTTTCAATCCTTTTCACCGAGCATGACATGGCTGTGGTGTTCAACCATGCGCAGCGGATAACGTTGCTTCATCGTGGCCAAGTCATAATGACTGGCTCTCCGACCGAGGTTCGGGCTAACGAGCAAGTTCAGAAAATTTATTTGGGAGTTCAGGCATGAGCGGGCAGCTCGAAGTCGAAAACCTCCACGCATTCTATGGGACAAGCCATGTGCTTTTCGGTATAAGCCTAACTGTTCACTCAGGAGAATGTGTTTGTCTCCTTGGGCGAAATGGAGTCGGTAAAACGACCACACTTAAATCGATCATGGGCTTGTTGCCAGTCAAAGATGGACGGATAATCTACGACGGTCATGACATCTCTGGTTTGCCTCCTCATGAAATAGCCCGCAGGGGTATCGGGTTTGCACCGGATGACCGAATAATTTTTCCCGACCTAACCGTTCGCGATAATTTAGAAATTGCGATTAAGGCGCCTCTGTTTTCAGGAACCACTACATGGACACTCGAGAAGATTTACGAGTTATTTCCTATTCTAAAACCACTTGAGGACAATGCCGGCGGCTATCTAAGTGGGGGAGAACAGCAAATGCTTACAGTAGGGCGGGCATTGATGGGCAACCCTGCTCTATTGCTTCTTGATGAACCCGTGGAGGGGCTTGCTCCGGTAGTGGTCCAAGAATTGACACAGCAGATCATAGAGCTTAAGAGCACTGGCATATCTATTCTTTTTGCCGAGCAAAATTTATCTTTTGCCACTCAAGTTGCTGATCGTGCATACATTATTGAGGGTGGCTTAGTTCGTTTCGAGGGTCGTCTTGAGGATTTGGAGAGACAGCCAGAAATAAAAGAAAAATACCTGATGATTTGATAGCCAAGCGCAACCTTCAGAGAGGAGCAAATACATGTCTTCTGGAATTGTTTCAGTGGTCCAAGCGGGAGCTGTCCCATATGACAGACAGCGCTGTTTAGAAAAGGCTGCCGATCTTGCAGCGGATGCATCTCGCCAAGGGTCCAAGCTCGTATTGTTTCCTGAGGCCTTTGTCTCCGCGTACCCGAAAGGGCTTGACTTCGGAGCCCGGGTCGGAATGCGGTTACCGGAAGGCAGGGATGAGTATTTGCGCTACTTTGAAAGCGCCGTCGAAGTTCCATCCCCGGCATCGGATATGCTGGCTCAAGTTGCCCGCAAGAACAAGATAAGCTTGCTTATTGGGGTGATCGAGCGCGATGGAGGTACTTTATATTGTACCGTCCTTTTTTTCTCTCCAGAAGGGAACTTGGTGGGAAAGCACCGCAAACTTATGCCCACCGCAATGGAGCGGCTGATCTGGGGATTCGGTGACGGGTCAACTTTGCCGGCGATTGATACCCCCTTAGGTCGAGTGGGCAGCGTGATCTGCTGGGAAAACTACATGCCCATGCTGCGCATGGCGATGTATGCCAAGGGTGTTCAGCTTTATTGCGCGTCGACCGTAGACGACCGCGACAGCTGGATTCCCACCATGCGCCATATCGCATTTGAGGGACGCTGTTTTGTGCTATCGGCATGCCAATATATTAAGCGAGGAGCCTATCCGGACAACTATCCATCGATTCATGGAGACGACCCGCAGACCGTTATCATCCGAGGTGGAAGCTGCATCATCAACCCTCTCGGCGAGTTTTTAGTGGATCCGTACTATGAAGGTGAGAAGATTTTGACAACCGAAATCGATTTAGGGCAAATCGCAAAAGGGAAATACGATTTCGATGTGGCGGGCCATTATGCTCGACCGGATATATTCAGGCTGTACGTGAACGAGCGCACTCAAGCAGCAGCCATTTTCAGCAGCAACGATCGCCCGGACCCATTTGCTGAATATGGATCCAAATCATGATACAGGTTTTTAAGTCACGATAAAGAATTTATTCAAGGCGGTTGGCCGGAAGTCGAATTCCAAGGCCATTATCCTTCAACGGACTCCGTGCAAGCATTCCTTGCCCGCGGTTTGATATCTGTTGGCATCCACGTTCATTTAACGGTCCTTTTAGTACGCAACTTTGGACAATCAGATCAAAACAACTGATCCTGACATCCTCGTTTTTGCCTATAAAAGAGAGCGTTAAGTTACGTATACGGCGATGAATAGAATCCAAGGGAATTCTTGAAGTCGTGATGGTATTCGTTAGGCAACCTAACACAATACAATTTATAAAAATAAGGAGGAAATAACCAGGCAGTGGCTCTACCCCCCAGCCGGATGCTTCCATTTTATGTCTGAAGATATGCCATAATCTCGGTGCAGCTCCCATCCCTCGCTCCCGGACCCAATTGCCGAAGCGGCCTATCATCTGTCAGGTATCAGTGAACATTGCCGATAGGGCGGCAGGTCAGAAATAGGAGCGGGCGCCCAGATATCGCGCCCGGTAGTAGCCGCCGGAAAGAGAGGCCGCCTGGATGGCATTCCCGCGGCTGGGGGCATGTAAAAAACGGTCGTCGCCTAGATAGATTCCCACATGGGAGACTTTTTTGCCGCCACGGGTGGCGAAAAAGACCAGATCCCCCTTGGCGAGGCTTTCTTCGGCAACCGGCCTTCCCGCCGCCCACTGTTCGGCTGAGGTTCGGGGCAGGTCCAGGCCGTTGAGCTGGTAGACGACCATGGTGAGGCCGCTGCAGTCAAAGCCCGACACCGTGGAGTTCCCGCCCCACTTGTAAGGCGTGCCGATAAACCGCTCCGCGGTGCGCAGGATCTCGGCGCGGAGGCCTGTCTCGCCGGCAGGCTCCCTGCGGGCGGCGGCGTACTCCTCCGGTGCGATGATGAAGTACTCCTCGACGACGCGCGCGGCTTTCAGCCCTTCCGCCCGGTCAACGGCTTCCGCGCGTGACGAAAAGTTGCCGATGCGCACTTTGTAGAAACCCGATTCATCGATGAAATGATAGGCCGCCAGCTTCCGAGCCAGGAGCCTTTCGGTGAGGCGTACGGCATTGTCGATGTTTTTGAAAGCGCCGGCTTGAATGGTGTAGCGCATGGCCGGCAGGGCCGGCTTGCGGGCGGGGATGGGCGCTTCGGGTCGCACCCGTTCCTGGCCGCCGCAGCCGGCGAAGAGAACCATAAGAAGCAGCGCACTGATCGCGGAGTGGTTCACGTTTCAGATAAGATGTGGAGGACGAAGTTGTACGGTTATGCCCCCCCCCACAAGACCTTCACAATTACCGGAAAGGCCACCAGGGTCCCCACCGTGGCCCCAAGGTTGGTGAAGGCCACCACCAGCAGGATCCGGGTGACATTGTTGCGCCAGAATCCGCGCAGGGTCAGGATGTCCTGCGGCAGGCTCTCGAGGTCTTTGACTTTCGGCTTGCGGGAAAAGGCCTCCACCAACCCCGACACCCAGCCCGCCGCGATCATGGGGTGCAGGGTGGTGAACGGGGCCACGACCACGGAGGAGAGCACCGTGGCCGGGTGGGCAAGGGCCAGGGCTGCGCCGAGCCCCGCCAGCACGCCGGTGCAAAGGCTCCAGAGCAGGATCATGTCGGTGCCGGCCTCTTTACCGCCGAAAAAGAACCCGGCGACGAATAGGGCGACGATGCTTGCGGGGATGCCCCACTTCAAGACGACTCCCATTTTCCCGGGCGGCGGCAGCGCGGCCAGGGCGGCGA
>JBGSTS010000094.1:0-5346 GCA_041736435.1 Desulfobacterales bacterium
AAGCCCTTGAGCCCCTACGCGGTGCAGAAGCTTGCGGTCGAGCACTACCTTCGGGTTTACAACGACCTTTTCGGGCTGGAGTCTGCGGCGCTGCGGTTTTTCAACGTGTTCGGGCCGCGGCAGGACCCGTCGTCCCCCTACTCGGGGGTGATCTCCATTTTCATGGCCCGGGCACTGGACGGAACCCCGCCGATGATCCACGGGGACGGGTCGCAGACCCGGGATTTTGTTTACGTGGGCGACGTCGTGCGGGCGCTGATAGCGGCGGCGGGGTCGCCCTCGGCGTGCGGCCGGGTGTTCAACGTCGGCACGGGCCGCGGCGTTTCCATCCGGCGCCTGTGGGACGTGATTGCGCAGCTCTCGGGCGCGGCGTTCGAAGCGGTATACGGCCCGCAGCGTCCGGGGGACGTGCCGCATTCGGTCTCCGCCATCGATGCGGCGCGGGAGGCCCTGAACTACGCGCCCCGGGTCGGCTTCGAACAGGGGCTGGGGTTGACGCTGGACTGGTTTCGTGGAAAAGGGAATTTGCGATGAGCTGGGAATACAAGAATGTCCTGGTGACGGGGGCGGCCGGGTTCATCGGCTTTCACCTCTCCCGCAGGCTGCTGGCGGCCGGCTGCCGCGTGGTCGGGCTGGACAACCTCAACCCCTATTACAGCGTCAAGCTCAAACAGGACCGGCTCGCGCAGCTCGAACCCCATCCGGGTTTCACCCTGGCCCGGGTGGATCTGGCCGACCGAAGCGCGATGGGGCGCGTCTTTGAGGAAAACCGGTTCGATGCGGTCGTGAATCTGGCCGCCCAAGCCGGGGTGCGCTACTCGCTCGCGAACCCGCACGCGTATGTGGATGCCAATCTGGTCGGTTTCATGAACATCCTCGAAGGCTGCCGGCACCACCGTGTCGGCCACCTTGTGTTCGCCTCCTCCAGCTCGGTCTACGGCGCCAACACCCGCATGCCCTTCTCGGTGCACGACAACGTCGACCACCCGGTGTCGCTCTACGCCGCGAGCAAAAAAGCCAACGAACTCATGGCCCACACCTACAGCCATCTCTACGGCCTGGCCTGCACGGGCCTGCGCTTCTTCACGGTCTACGGCCCCTGGGGGCGCCCGGACATGGCCCTGTTCCTCTTCACCGAGGCCATCCTCGAGGGCCGCCCGATCCAGGTCTTCAACCACGGGCGCATGCAGCGCGACTTCACCTACATCGACGACATCGTCGAGGGGGTCGTGCGCGTGATGGGGCGCCTGCCGGCGCCCAACCCCGCCTGGAGCGGGGAGTGCCCCGACCCCGGCACGTCGTATGCGCCCTTTAAGATTTACAACATCGGCAACAACCAGCCGGTCGAGCTCAACGCATTCATCGCCGTCATCGAGAGCGTGCTGGGCCGGACGGCGCACAAGGAATACCTGGACATGCAGCCCGGAGACGTGCCGGCGACCTACGCCGACGTGGACGATCTGATGGCCGACGTCGGCTTCAAACCGGCCACCCCGATCCGCAAGGGGATCGAGCGCTTCGTGGCCTGGTACCGGGGCTACTACGGGGCTGTGTGAGGCGCGCGTTGCGCTTCGGGTTTTAGAGGGCGTTCCAATCGGGGCAGTCGCGCTGCGGCGTTTTGCGATCGGCGGACGGTTCCAGCCGCGTCGATAATTCTTTCGCAAACCCCGTCGCTTTCGAACACCTATGAAAGGCCGGTTTCAAAGACCAACCCGCAAGCAAAGGAGGATCCGCGAATGACATCACAGGTGCCGAAGAACGGAATACGTCCGAACCCGCTGGGGGATCTTCCGAAAATAGACCCCAGCGCCTTTGTGGATCCCAGTGCGCAAATCATCGGCAACGTGGTGATCGGGCCCCGCGTGTTCGTGGGTCCGCTCTCCGTCATCCGGGCCGATGAGATCGCCGAGACGGGGAAGGTGGCTCCGGTGGTCATCGAGGAGGATACCTGCGTTCAGGACGGGGTCATCATCCATGGCCGAGCCGGGACCCAGATCACGATCGGGCCGCACTGCAACATCTCCCACGGGGCCGTCGTTCACGGCCCCGCCATCATCAAAGCGGACTGCTTTGTGGCCATCCGTGCGGTCGTCTACGATGCCGTGCTTGGGGAGTCCGTTTGGCTGGGCGTCGGATCGATTGTCATGCGCTCCACGGTGCCGGCCAATACCTGGATTCCCGCGGGCTCCGTCATCCGGTCGGACCAGGAGACCAAACAGTTCCGGCTGGTCGACCTGAAGGAAGAGAAATACAAGCAGGGCGTTTACGACGCCAGTGCCACGCTGCGTGAAGGCTATCTCAAGCTCTGCGGCAGTTGACAACGAACCGGGGCGGTTGCAACGCCGCCCCGGTTCGTTGGTGAAGTTTTTCGCTGCCCTCTGGGGGAACATCCTATGGGATGACCCCCATCCCCTTCAGCACCGACAGCATGATGGCCGCCGCGATGACCGAGCCCACCTGTCCGCCGGTGTTGGCGCCCACCGCATGCATCAGCAAAAAGTTGAACTTGTTGTACTTGAGGCCCTCCTTCTGCACGACCCGCGCCGCCATGGGGTAGGCGGAAATTCCGGCGGCTCCGATCAGGGGGTTGATCTTCCCGCCCGTGGCCCAGCACATGATTTTGCCGAACCCCACGCCGCAGACTGTGTCGAGGCAGATTGCCAAGAAGCCGAAGGCCAGCACCATCAAGGTCTGAGAGGTCAAGAACGCCCGGCCCTCCATGGTTGCGCCGATGGCGATGCCGAGAAAGAGCGTCACCACGTTGGCGATTTCGTTTTCGGACGCCTTGGCCAGCCGGCTGACGACACCGCTCTCCTTCATAAGGTTGCCCAGCATGATGGTCCCGAGCAGCGGCAGCCCCATAGGGGCGATCAGGCCGCCGAAGAGGGTTACGACGACCGGAAAGACAATCTTGGTGGTCTTGGAGGCCGGGGTGGTGGTGGAGAGCTCCGACATGTTGATCTGACGCTCCTTTTCGGTCGTCATGAGCTTCATGATCGGCGGCTGGATGATCGGTACGAGCGACATGTACGAGTAGGCGGCCACCGAAATGGCCCCCAGGAGGTGGGGTGCGTATTTCGAGGACACGTAGATGGCCGTGGGGCCGTCGCAGGCGCCGATGACGCCGATGGCGACCGCGTCGAGCTTGTCGAAACCGAAAAAAAGCGCCAGCCCGATGGTCAGGAAGATCCCGAACTGCCCGGCGGCGCCGAGCAGAAAAATTTTGGGGTTTTCCAGCAGCGGGCCGAAATCGGTCATGGCGCCGATGCCGATAAAGATCAGAAGCGGGAAGAGTTCGTTGGAAATCCCCATGTCGTAGATGGTCCGAAGGAAACCTTCGTGCTCCATCAAGCCGGCCAGGGGGATATTCGTCAGAATGGCACCGAAACCGATTGGGACCAGCAGCAGCGGTTCGACGTCCTTTTTGATCCCCAGAAAGAGAAAGAGGCAGCCGATGCCGATCATTACAGGGTTGGACCAGTGCAGGTTGGCGACGCCGGCGGTCAGACCGCCCAATGCGTTCACGATGGCTTCAAACATGGCAAGACCTCGCTTTCGAGCGCGACGGAATACGTATCAGTCTTCCTGGACGGGGAAGATCTTTTTCAAAACATTCATGATCACCGCGAGCAGCGCCAATGTCACCAGCGTACCGCCCATGCCGACGACCATCAGGGTCAACCCGAACGTCAAATTGTCCATCTCCTCCGCCTCCTGGCCTGCATGGGAGTCAATCGCACAGCCATCATAGCTCCATCAATCGAACATGTAAAGGCCGCAAAAACGGGCTTGCACCCGCCCCGCTTTACCCCCGTCGGACGTGGATGCCGTTCAACCGAGCATGGAGAGCAGAACCCCGGCTGCGACCGCCGACCCGATCACCCCCGCCACGTTGGGCCCCATCGCGTGCATGAGCAGAAAGTTCGAGGGGTTGTACTGCTGCCCCACCGTTTGGGACACCCGCGCCGCCATTGGGACGGCCGACACCCCGGCCGAGCCGATCAAGGGGTTGACCTTGCCGCCGGAGACCCGGTACATGATTTTTCCGAAGATCACGCCGGCGGCGGTGCCCACGCAGAAGGCGATGAGGCCCAGGCACACGATGCCCAGAGTCTTGGGCTGGAGGAAGAGCATGCCGTTGGCGGTGGCTCCCACGGAGACCCCCAGAAGAATGGTCACGATGTTGATCAACTCGTTCTGGACCGTCTTCAACAGGCGGTTCAGGATCGGCTGCATTGCCACGGTTTCCCTCAGGAGGTTCCCGAGCATCAGCATGCCCACCAGCGGAGCGGCGGCCGGCAGGATCAAGCTGACGAGCGCGGCGACCAGAATGGGAAAGACGATCTTCTCGGTTTGGGAGACCGGCCGCAGCTGCTCCATGACCACTTCGCGCTCCTTGCGGGTCGTCAGGGCCTTCATGATGGGCGGCTGGATCATCGGGACCAGCGCCATGTAGGAGTAGGCCGCCACCGCAATGGGCCCCAGGAGGTGCGGGGCCAGCCGCGCCGTCAGGAAGATGGCCGTGGGTCCATCGGCGCCGCCGATGATCCCGATCGAGGCGGCCTCTTGGACGGTGAAGGTGAGACCTGGAATGAAATCGAGCAGCAGCGCCCCCAGAAAGGTGGTGAAGATGCCGAACTGGGCCGCCGCGCCCAGCAGAATGCTCTTAGGGTTGGCGATCAGGGGACCGAAGTCCGTCATGGCGCCGACGCCCAGAAAGATCAGCGGTGGGTAGATTCCGAGCTTCACCCCCTGGTAGATGTAGTAAATCAACCCCCCGAGCTCCTTCAGCTCATGGGCATGCTCACCGGTTTGCGGGTTGACCACCATCTGGTAGACGGGGGGGTCCATCAACCCGGCCAGAGGCAGGTTGCCCAGCAGCATGCCGAAGCCGATGGGCACGAGCAGCAGGGGCTCGAAGCCCTTGCGCAGCGCCAGGTAGATCAGGATGCAGGCGACCAGGAGCATGACCCCCTGCTGCCAGGTGAACCCGGCAAAACCCATGGTCAGCAGGAATTTGCTGATCGACTCCAGAAATGACATCGGGATACCTCCGCTCCCGCCAAGCCGCCCATGCGCCGGCTTCAGCTGAGCTGCATGATGGTTTGGCCCGTATTGACGGGGTCTCCGGCGTTGACGGACACGGAGGCCACCCTGCCATCCATGCCGGACTTGATTTCATTCTCCATTTTCATGGCTTCGAGCACGCACAGGACCTGCCCTCGCTTGACGGTGTCGCCCGTCTTGACGGCGATGCTCTGGATGGTCCCGGGCATGGGGGCAACGACGGTTTTGCCGCCTACCGCCGCCGGAGGGGGCGCAGGCGGGGCGGCAACTTGCGCCCGG
>JBGSTS010000103.1:0-51031 GCA_041736435.1 Desulfobacterales bacterium
CGACCTGAGCCTGATTGCCGGGTCCGGACCCGGCGGGCGCATCGTGCGGGCCGATATCCTCAATGCCGTCGCAAAGGGGGTGCCGGCCAAGAGCGCACCGGTGCCGGCCGCCGCCGCGGGCGAGCTCTTGAGCGTCGCCCAGCAAATCCCTATCGCCGGGGTGCGCAAGGTGATCTTCAAGAACATGCACCTGAGCCTGGCGACCCAGGCCCAGCTCACTTTGCACACCGAAGCCGCCGCGGATGCCATGATTCGTCTGCGCAGCCGAATGAACGCCGGCGGCGGGGCCAAGGTCTCCTTCAACGCGATCATCGTCAAGGTCATTGCGGCCGCCTTGAAGCAGCACCCGCTGGTCAATGCCGCCGTCGAGGGCGACCTGATCAATGTCTGGCGGCAGGTACACGTGGGGGTGGCGATGGATCTGGGCAAAGGCCTCATCGTGCCCAAGGTGCGCCATGCCGACACCAAATCGATCCGCGAGATCTCCGTCGACCTTGACCGGCTGGTCGAAGCGGCCAGGGCCAACACCCTTGCGTTGGATGATCTGACCGTCGGCACCTTTACGCTGTCCAACCTCGGGGCCTGGGACATCGATGAGTTTACGCCGATCGTCAACCACCCGGAAAGCGCCATTTTAGGCGTGGGCCGTATCGTCGAAAAACCGGTGGCCAGAAACGGACAGGTGCTGATCGAGACGCGCCTGGCGCTTTCGCTCTCCTTTGACCACCGCATCATCGACGGTACACCCGGGGCGGCGTTTTTGAAGACGATCAAGGAGTTGATCGAAGAGCCGGCACTCATGCTCTAACCGGCTGGCGATAAATGCCCATTTGCTGCGTTGCGCTGCGCCTCGCGGTCGCTGCGGCGTACTGGAGTACGCCTCGCTCCGCAAGGCTTGCGCGCCTTGCATCTGGGCATTTCTCCCCAACCGGTTGATTCGTTTGATTTCAACTATTATCGGATAATGTGCGAGGAATTATGTCGGAGAGTTTCGATATCATCGTCATCGGCGGGGGGCCGGGCGGGGTGGCGGCAGCGGTGCGCGGGGTGCAGCTCGGGGCCAAAACCGCGCTGGTCGAAAGCACGCATTGGGGCGGGTTTTGCCTCAACCGTGCCTGTGTGCCCACCAAGCTGTTTGCGGCCACGCTGGACCGGGCCAAGACGATCCAGACCGCGGCCAAAATGGGCTTCTCCAAGGCGGAGGCTGTGGTGGATCCCGCAGTCGTCTTCAAGATGAAAGACGAGCTGGTGGGCTATTTTTCGATGGGGACCGAGGGCCTCGTAAAAGTCAAGGGCGTGACCCCTCTCAAGGGCAAGGGCCGCTTGGCTGGACCCGGCCGTGTGGCGGTAGAAGGCAAGGTCTACCAGGCCAAGGCGGTCATCGTTGCCGTGGGGGTGCAGTGGGTCCGGCCGTCTTTTCCAGGGGCGGAACTCGAAGGCGTCGTGAATTCGAGCCGATTTATCGAGGAGGGCAAGATCCCGGGCCGCACCCTCATTTTGGGGGTCAGCCCCTGGGCTATCGAAATGGCCCAGTTTCTGGGCGCCTGCGGCAGCCAGGTGGTCGTCGCCGCCCGCGAGCGCGGAATCCTGCCCGAGTTCGATGCGGAGATCGGCCAGCGCCTGCGCGCCGCCCTCAAAAAGGATCCGATGACGATCCTCAGCGCCTGCCAGGTGGTGTCGGTGGCCCGGGACAACGACAGCCTGTATGCGGTTCTATCCGTCAAGGGCAAAGAGGAGCGCCACGGCTTCGACCGGGTGATCACCTTTGACCGCCGGCCGGAACTCTCGGAGCTGGGCCTGGATATGGTCGGCCTCAAGGACCTCGACGTCGACGAACACCTGGCCACCAAGGCTCCCGGGCTCTGGGCCTTGGGGGATGCCGTCGGGAAGGAGCCCTTCCTCTCCCACCGCGCAACGGCCATGGGCATCATTGCGGCGGAAAACGCCCTGGGAGCCAAGCGGGCGTTCAATCCAAACAGTATCCCCCGGATAGCGTTCACCCACCCGCAAGCGGCCTCGGTGGGGCTGACCGAAGACCAGGCTGAAGAGGCGGGTTACGAGGTCCTCACCGGGACCGTGGCCATCGGGGCAAGCCCCATGGCGATGATCCAGGGCGCAAGCAGCGGCGTGGTCAAGGTGGTGGGCGAGAAGAAATACGGGGAGCTGCTCGGTGTGCACATTCTGGCTCCCTTTGCCACCGAAATCATCGGTGCGGGCGCCCTGGCGATCCAGATGGAGGCCACGCTGGATGAACTGGCGCGCGCAGCGATGCCGCACCCCACCATCTCCGAGTCGCTGGCCGAAGCGGCGCGGGAGGCGCTGGGCTGGGCCATCTACATCCCCTGAGGATGGCGGCGCAGGAAGGCCACCTTCTGCGTTGCGCGTCGCCGTGCAGTCGCTGCGGTCCCGCCTTGGCGGGATACGCCTTGCTCTGCACGGCTTGCGCGCCTTGAATCTGGCCTTCTTTCGCCGACACGGAAGTTTGGTGAGACCATCCTGCATAAATGTGGCTTCATGGGGGGTGGGAGTTGGTGCCGCTTGTTTTTTTGATGTACCGGACGGGGACGGAAGTTCAGATTTGCGGGAGTGGCTCCCGGCCTTCGTAGCCTGTACTTCGGCGGAGTAGGCTCCAGCCACGAAGAAATCGCGGCAAGATGCCGCTCCCACAGAAAAGAACACTTTGCTTATTCGGAAACACCTTTGATCGTTGCACGGATCGATGAAAAGAGCCCTGTCCATTTTATCAGGCGTTCTTCTGTCAATTTGCGTGGGCGGTCATGCTCACGCAAATTGGTTGGTGGATGAGGCGCGCTGGCACGTATCGGCGCACGGGCAGTTTGCCTGCCTGGACTGCCACGGCGACGTTCCGGGAAAACTTCATCCGAACCCCGCCGATGTCAACCGGTGCCAGGGCGCAGCCTTCCGTCCCGATCTCTGCAGCGGTTGCCATGATTCGGTTCTTTCAGAAATGGAGCAGGGGCGGCACAGCGGTCAGGCCCTGACGCCCGGACAGGACTACGAGCGCTGTCTCGCCTGCCACGATCCCCACACCCAGCTGCGGATATCCGATCCCGGCTCTTATGACCCCGCCCGGTCGGCGGACAGCCAATGCGGCGCCTGCCATGAATTGCGTGAGCGGCTTCCGGCGCTCTCCTCGGCCAATGAGGACTGCATGGGCTGCCACCGGGCCATTGAACCAGGCGCTACCGGGGCGGCCGCTCATTCCAGGGCCCTGTGCCTCGCCTGCCACGGCCCGGAAGGCGCCGTCAGGGGCGCAATGCCGGCCGCTGCACCGGCGGCGCTTGACCTGACTTCGGAGGGATTTTACCCGCACCTGGAGATTGCCTGCCGGGCCTGCCACCCCCAGGCGGCACGCTACGAGCATGCCGTTCAGAAGCCGGGTGACTGCCGCTCCTGTCACGTGCGCCACGACGAGGCGGTCATTCACGATGCCCATCTTTCGGTAGGATGCGGGGCCTGTCACCTCAACCAGGTCATCCCGCACAAGGACCGGGAGACGGGGAGCATCGTCTGGCAGCGCCTGGCCGGCGCCCCCGGCCGGCTGCATCAGATGAAACTTCCCGGCGGCGAAAGCTCCTGCCGGCGCTGCCACCAGCCGGCGAATGCGCTCGGGGCGGCGGTCATGGTGCTGCCGGCCAAGAGCCTCCTCTGCCTGCCTTGCCACGCGGCCACCCTGGGCCTCTCCGACGCGGCCACGCTCGGCGCCTTGGCCGTGTTCGCCGTCGGTCTGGTCATGAGCCTCTCCTTCTGGCTTTCCGGCGCCATTCCGGGTGTGAACGCGACCGGTCATCTCCTCAAGCCGGCATGGATCCTCGTCGAGACGGCAAAAGCGCTCTTTTCGGCTAAAATTTTTTGCATCGCAAAAAATTTTATAATGGACGGGCTGCTGCAGGTGAAGCTTTACCGGCAATCTCCCGCCCGTTGGCTGATTCACGGGTTGATCGTGTGGCCCATCTTTTTGCGCTTCACCTGGGGGCTGATGGCGTTGCTGGGGTCCCTGTGGGCGCCCGGGCGCGACTGGCCCTGGGTGCTGCTGGATAAAAACCACCCCGTGCACGGGATCTTCTTCGATGCGACCGGCATGATGATCCTCGCCGGCGCATTGCTGGCTGTTCTGCGCCGGGCGGCCGGGGCATCGGCCAGGCTGGCTTCGCTGCCGCGCCATGATCATCTGGCCTCCGGCCTGCTGGGCGCCATCGTGGTGGTCGGGTTTGTGACAGAAGGCATGCGGATCGCGATGACCGGTTATCCGCCCGGGTCGGCTTATTCCTTCGCCGGCGATGCGCTCAGCCGGTTCTTTTTCGGAGTCGCAGGCCTCGAAGACATCTACGGTTACTTATGGTACGCTCACGCGCTGCTGACCGGCGCCTTTGTGGCCTACCTGCCGTTCAGCCGCATGTTCCACATTGTCCTGGCCCCGGTGCTCATAGCCCTGAACGCTGCGGAAAGACACAAATGATAAACACCCTGACCTGCAACGTGTTTTAATGAGAGCTCTTGGTTTGACTTTTCGACGACCTTGCAGAAAGCCCCAGTTTCACGCACGCGAGCCCCGCGGAGCGAGGCGTGCTGGCACTACGCCGCAGCCACTGCGGGATGAAGCGCAATGCCGAAAAGGGGCCTTATGAAATGTCGTCCGTAAGGGAGGAATGATGATGGATATCGAAGGCTACACCATCCCCGAGGACCTTTACTACGAGAAAGACCATTACTGGGTCAGGCAAGAGGGGGAACTGCTGGTGATGGGCATGACCGATTTTGCCCAGAAGCTGGCCGGCAAGATCGTCTTCGTGCAGCTGCCGGAGCCGGGCAAGACACTTGAGGCCGGCAAGCGCTTTGCGAAGGTCGAATCCGGCAAATGGCTGGGCAAGATCAATGCACCGGTCAACGGCGAGCTGGCCGATGTCAACGAGGAACTGGAAGGCGACCCCGGGCTGATCAACGAGGAGTGTTACGGCAAGGGGTGGATGTACAAGATCCGGCCGGACAACATGGCCGACCTCGCCAAATTGATCCACGGCGTCGAGGCCATCCGCAGCTGGATGCTGGAGGAGATCAAGAAATTCGCCAAATGAATTTGTCCGCCGCTCATGCGGCGGACAAATTCATATTGAGATCAACCGGCGGGCTGCGCCTGCAAGAACCACTATCGAAACATGGGGCGGTAGCGCTGCTTTCTCCACTAATAGGTTCACATCTTGTGGGAGCGGCTTCCAGCCGCAATGAATTCCCTCATGGCAAACTCTAATTTTACCATTCGTCAGTTGTTCGAAATGGATGCCTGCACCAACTGCCGACTCTGCGCCGATGTCTGCCCGGCGGCCTGCGCGGCGCAGAGCGGCGAGCTTTCGGCCGTCTACCGGTTGAAAGGGCTCAAGCAGCATCTCAAGGCCCGGGCAGGCCGGCTGCAGCGACTTTTCGGGAGCAAACCGCTGCCCGAACCGGAACTGAAGCATTACGCCGACACGGTGTTCCGGTGCACCCTGTGCAGCAACTGCGAGGAGGTTTGCCCCCTCGGGATTCGCCTCAAGGAGCTGTGGCTCTCCTTGCGCGAGGAGTTGGTCCGTGAGAAGGCCTACCCGTCCAAGATCGACATGATTCGCACCCACCTTGCCAAGAGCCGCAACGTGTTCGGGGAGGACAATGCCGAGCGCGGGGAGTGGGTGGAGGACATGCGCTCCCCCCCGGAGGACCTCTACGTGAGGCCTCAGGCCGAGGTGGTGTACATCACCGGCTGCGTTTCGGCCTATTTCCCTCTGGCCCAGAAAATCCCCATCGCCTTGGTTGAGATCATGAACGCGAGCGGGGTTGATTTCACCTTGCTCGGGCAGGAGGAGTGGTGCTGCGGGTTCCCCCTGCTTGGAGCCGGCCTGATGGAGATGTTCGAGGAGTTCCGGGCCCAGAACCTTGCGGCGGTCAAGGCCAAAGGTGCACGAACCGTGGTCTTTGCCTGTCCCTCCTGCTACCTGATGTGGCGCGAGCATTACCGGGCCGACCTCGAGCTGTTGTCTGCGCCGGAGTTTCTGCTCCGGCTGCTGCGCGAGGGGAAAGCCCCGCTGCAGAATCTCCCGCTCACTGTGACCTACCACGACCCATGCGATTTGGGGCGCGGGGCCCGCGTGTTCGATGAACCGCGGGAGGTGATCCGCGCGATCCCCGGCGTCGGGCTCGTCGAGCTGCCGCACAGCCGGGAAAAATGCATGTGCTGCGGGGGGGGCGGAAACCTCGAGATGGTGGACGCCGAGCTGGCCGCCAAGATTGCCAAGGACAAGATCGACCAAGTCCTCTCCACGGGCGCCCAGGCGGTGGTCACCTCCTGCCAGCAGTGCGTGCGCACGATGACGAGCTACGTCAAACGCAACAAAATTCCGCTCGAGGTGCTGGACATCGTGCAACTGGTGCGCAGAGCCCTTGCACCCGCTGCCAAACTGCCCGGGTAAGGTGTTTTGGCGTTGCCGGTGAGAGGCCGACAAAGCCTATACGATCCAGCCGCGTCGCGGCAAGAGGGGCCTTTTGCCCGCAGGGCTGAGCGGTTTTTTGAACCGCCGCCTCTCACGGCGGTTCAAAAATGCTCTCTGCGATCTCAGCGTCTCGAGCGCAGCGGGCGGTTAACTGGATGGTTCCGACGATGAAACTATATAATCTCGGCAAAGTCCCCTGGGATGACTCGCAGCTGATCTACCATGCACTGGCCGATCTGGGCCGCGAGGGGTTGATTCTGCTATCGCCCGCCTCACCCTATGTCTGCATCGGGTTTCACCAGAACGTCGAACAGGATGTGGACCTCGCCTTCTGCGGGAAGAAGGCGATCCCGGTCTTCCGCCGAGAGGTGGGCGGCGGGGCGGTCTATCTGGACGGCGGCCAGCTCTTCTTCCAGCTGGTTTTGCGGCCTGACAACCCGTGCATCCCCGCCTCCAAGGAGGCGTTTTACCGGAAGTTTCTGGAGCCGGTGGTCGGCATCTACCGCCGGCTGGGCATCCCTGCCGCGTACAAACCCATCAACGATGTGGTCGCCGGGTCCCGCAAGATCAGCGGCAGCGGGGTGGGCGAGATCGGCGACGGAGTCGTTTTCGTCGGCAACCTGATCGTCGACTTCAACTACGAGATGATGGCGCGCGTGCTCAAGGTGCCGGATGAGAAATTCCGCGACAAGGTGCACAAGACGCTGGTGGAGAACCTCTCGACCATCCGCCGCGAGCTGGGAGATGCCGGGGCGGCCGCTTGGACGGAGGAGCGCCTAAATGCGCTGATGATCGAGGCGTTTGCGAAGCTGCTGGGCCCTTTCGAAACCGCGGCGGTCGATCCCGCGCTGCGTTCCCGGATGGATGCGCTGCGCCCCCTCATGCTGAGCGATTCCTGGCTGGTTCAGCGCCGGGGTCGCGGTGCCGGGCGCGATATCCGCATCCGCGCGGGTCTCCACCTGCTTCACCGGGTGCACAAGGCCTGTGGCGGTTTGCTGCGGGCGGATTTCGAACTGAAGGAGGGCCGGTTTTCCGGTGTGTCGATTTCAGGCGATTTTTTCTGCTATCCGCCGGATGCCATTCGACTGCTCGAAGCGGGGCTGGATGGCCGATTGCCCAGTGACGTCCGCGAGATCGTGCGGGATCTCAGCGCACGCCAGGTGCTTGAAATCCCGGGTGTGAACGAAGATGATTGGGCGGTGCTGCTTGAGTGACTCGCGGCTGGTGTTTTCAACGGGTTCTGGGCGCATCTGCCCCGAGTGCTCCCAGCCGGTCGATGCCTGCACCTGCAAGCGCAAAGAACCGACGGTGGCGGTGGACGGCGTCATCCGTATCCGGCGCGAGGTCAAAGGCCGGGGCGGCAAGACGGTCACGGTGCTTTCGGGCTTTCAGATAGGAGAGGATGAACTGCAAAACCTCGCGGCAGAATTGAAACGCAGCTGCGGAACCGGCGGTTCGGTGAAAGATGGCGAGGTCCTGATCCAGGGGGATCACCGCAGCACGCTGCTGGCGCTCCTTGGCCAAAAGGGGTTCAGAGTGAAGCCGGCCGGCGGCTGAGGGCCATACCCCCCAGCATGTGCCACCAGCCCTGGCCTCATCGCGGTTGGAAACCGCTCCCACCAGTTCGCCACTTCTTTTTAAAGAGAATGGCGGCACGCTTTTCATGCATTTTTTAAGAGGAAGGCGAGGACGTGGTAAGAGGCTCAAGTTCAAGGCGCGCAAATCCGGCGGAGCGAGGCGTACTGCCAGTACGCCGTAGCGACTGCTGGATGCGGCGCAACGCCGAAATTGAGTCTCTTACCACGTCCTCAGTCGATTAGCATTCGGGCCACCCTTAGCAGGGCATCGTCGCCTCCGAATGCCCCGGCCTTGGTGATGACCTGGGCGCTGCTGCAAAGCCCTCCCCGCGCACGCCCGGCCATAATGCCGTCGATCGGCTCGCTGCCGATCTCCACCCCGTCAACCCCCAGCGCCTGGAGAACAGCCATGGCCGTGTCGCCGCCGGTCAAGACGACGGCAGCATCCCCGGCATCGATCCCTGACCCTAAAAAGGCTTTCCGGGTGATGGTGCCAAGGGTTTCCGAAACAGCCAGCGCCGTTGCGCGTTCAGTTCGGCCCGGCCCGTCCAGGCGTTCCCCGGAAACGCTGAGACTGACAGAACCGGCTTTGAGGGCGTCGGCCAGCGTCCGGATGATGGTGCGCCTGGCGGATCCATCCACCGTTGAAAACCGGTGGGCAAACGACGGCCGGATTTCGACCCGGGGAATATCGAGGCCCTGTCCGAGCCGGGTGAGTTGCCGGCGGGAAACCTCAGACGCGCTGCCGCAGACCACGAGCATGTGCGCTACGGGTTTGACGGGAGGGCGCGGTGCGGAGCGGCCCATCGCGCGGGCGGAAACCTGTGCCGCCACGGCTTCGGCCAACCCGGCCGACCCGACGAAAAGCGGCGCGGGGTGGAGCCCGAATCCGACGTTTGCAATTGCCGCCAGGTCTCGCCGCTCAAGGCAGTCGAACACCAGAAGCCGACGTCCTTCGCCGATTTTCCGCTCGACGGCCGCCTGCAACGCCGCTGGTGCCGCCGTCACGTGCCGGTGATCGATGAGGCCCACGCGGTTGGACGTCTGGCGCCGCAGGAGATTGACTACGCGGGAATCTGTAACCGGGCAGATGGGGTCCAGCGCGGCCTCGGTCTCGGACACGGGAACGCCCCTGACTTTCAGGATCCCGTTTTCAACTGTTCGGCCCATTTCCGGAAAAGCGGGGGTCAGGACGCAGACCGGGTGGCCCATGGCCTCCAGGATGGCGTCGATTTCCGGGCCGATGTTGCCGCGGAGCGTCGAATCGATTTTTTTGTAGACGATGCCGAAGCGCTCCAATTCCAACTGATCCAGGAACTCCGCCACGCACCGGCGAGCCTGCTGCGCGTCCATGGCCCGCGAGTGGGTGTTCACCACCAGCACGGGCCAGCGGTTGTCATCCAAAGGCAGGCGGCGGGATGCACCCGCCGTGACGAGCAGCGTGCGCAGCCGTTTCTTGGCGAACTGCGCCCCGGTGTCGCCTCCGCCGGTCATGTCGTCGGCCAGGATCAGGCAGCGGTTCGGGGTCATTTGCAAACTCCGTTTTTGAGTGGGGCGAGGGCCTGTTCGGCACAGGGTGCTGGCAATGAAATCGATCGGAAGCGGACTATAGCAGGCGGAAGCAGGAAATGCGATGATGAGTTGAAAACCATCGTTTCGATATCCTTCATCATTTTCTCTTGTAACCGGCGAGCTCGGGCAGGAGGGGTGCCCATGATCATGTCGACTTTAGCTCGGTGCCAGGGATGCCGGTTTTGACCCGACAGGGTCGGCATCCTTCTTGCTCAGGTAATCCAATGGGATGACCAGCGGGGCTTCCGGCCGGTTGACCTCAACCTCCGACAAGCGATTACCTTCTAGTCAATAAGCACGCCGATATTTATTTTACTGTTTTTTTAAATAACTTACCTGTTTTATTTCTATTTTTGGATGAGGTGGGCCCCGTTTCATATTGAAACGCGTTTTCGGCAGAGAGGGGAGGTGTTCCATGGCGGCGAGGCTTCTGATTGTGGATGATGAAGAAAAGGTTCGGATCTATCTGGCCAGGCTGTTGACACGCAGGGGGTATGAGGTTGAAACAGCAGCCGATGGGGCATCGGCGCTGGAGAGAGTTGCCAATCAGGATTTCGACGCGGTGCTGCTGGATGTCCTCATGCCGGGCATGAGCGGCATGGAGGCCCTGCCCCAGATCAAGAAACTCAAACCGATGGTTGAGGTGATCATGCTTACGGGCAATGCCTCCGTCAAAATAGGCGTGGAGAGTATGAAATTAGGTGCTTTCAACTACCTGCTGAAACCAATCAACCTGGAGCAATTAACCGAGTGCCTGACCGAGGCGCTCGAACATGGTCGATTTGTCAGAAAAGGACCTTAATCCCTGAACCTCCCATAGCCCCAAGGTTTCGTGGAACCTTTTCGGCTTCGCGAACGCTAAAGCCACGCCCATCTATGGACCATGTTTCATTTTATAGTTTTCTCAATATAAATTGTTTCATATTGAAACCTTTCGTTCTGAAACATAGCCGGCATTGTTGAATAACTTCTTTAAAATCGGTCATATTCTGCAACGGTACGGTTTTTGTAATCTCCCGGCCTAACTTAAGATAACTCGGTTCAGACCAAAGGGGGTTTTATGTCCGGGCTCGTAATCCCCATCAAGGAACTATCACCGCTGGATCTGTCGGCTGTGCGGTTTGCCGTCGAATACGGCAAGCGCAGCCGGGCCAGACTGTTTTTTCTATTCGTGGATGACCCCGAAGGAACTTCCCCGGATGCGAAGACCGGCGGCGCGGAGGGCAGCATGGTTGATCGCGAGTCACTTCGGAAATCCATCGAAGCGGTGATTGCGAAAGAACAGGCGCAGGGCGAACTGACCATGGAGGTCCACAACCGTTGCGGAGACTTCATCCAGGAGGTGCGCCAGTTCATACGCGACAACCATGCCGATGAAATCGTCGTCTCCGTATCCGAGGAGGACGTGGCCGCCCATCGGCAATTTCAGCAGAATATTCAACTCCTGGCCCAGATGACGCACTGCCGTATTTTAACCGTAAAGCCAAAACACGTGGCCGAGGGTGCCACGAACCCGGGCTGACATCAATGAGATGACGCCCCGGCCCAAACAAAGGAAGGACCGGACGGAATGGAACTCAGCGGCATGACCACCGAAATCGCGTTGGTTTTAATAATGATCGGACTGGCCGTTTTTCTTTTCATCGTCGAGTGGATCCGGGTCGACATGGTCGCCATCCTGATGACGGTGACATTGCCCCTGTTGAAGCTGGTGACTCCAAAGGAGGCCTTTTCGGGGTTTGCCAGCAACGCCGTGATTTCCATCATCGCCGTGATCATCATTGGAGCGGGGCTGGACAAGACCGGCTTGATCAACCGCCTGGTAAAACCGGTGGTCCGGCTGGCGGGCAACAGCGCCTCCAGGGTTATCATAGCCATGGGGGCCACCGTGGCTTTCATCTCCAGTTTCATGCAGAACATCGGTGCTGCGGCCCTTTTTCTGCCGGCGGTCAAACGGGTCAGCAAGACCATGAATGTCCCCCTATCCCAAATGCTGATGCCGATCGGGTTCTGCGCTATTTTGGGGGGCACCGTGACCCTGGTGGGATCCAGCCCCCTCATTCTGCTGAACGATTTGATGGTCCCCTTTAACCTGAAGCCGTTTCAACTGTTCGATGTGACCCCGGTGGGACTGGCCCTGGTGGTTTGCGGGATCGGCTCCTTCATCCTCTTCGGCCGCTTCGTGCTGCCGCGCGGCGAGGCTGATGCGCCCAAGGAGCCGGAGGTGGGCGCGCTTTCGGCCTACGAGGAGTTGGCCGAATCGTTTGAGTTGGCAATCCCGACCGATTTCAACGCGTTCCGAGAGCCGGTGACGGTCAAGTCGCTTCGCAACCAGTACCTGGTCAACGCGGTGGCCTATGCCGGAAGGGACAGGCTTAAAATGCTGACCCTCTCGCCCGACATGGAAATCCACGGCGAGGGTCACCTGGCGGTATTCGGTAAGAAAGAGAACGTGCTGAAATTCGCCTCTGACTACGGCGCCAGCCTCAAGTCCTCCATGGATGTCTTCAAGGAGGAGCTCTCCCCGGCGATCTCCGGCACCCTGGAAGCCGTGGTGGCCCCGCGCTCCGAGCTGATCGGCAAGACCCTCAAAGGAGCGCATTTCTGGGAGCAGTACCAGGTCAATCCCGTGGCGCTGTATCGTTCCGACCAGGTGTTCTACAGCGGTTTGTCAGACATGGAGCTGCGCTCCGGCGACTCCATCGTGCTGCAGGGCCCGTGGGATCGCTTCAAGATTCTGGAAGAAAACAGGAAGTTCATCTTCACGACCCCGGTGGGGGAGGTCCTGAAACCGGAAAAGGCGGTGTTCGCCGGCTTTTGGATGGCGGTCTCGCTGGTCATGATCATTGTGTTCGACATTCAGCTTTCCGTATCGCTGATGACCGGCGCTTTCGGGATGATTTTGTGCCGCGTTCTGACCATCGACGAGGCCTACCAGTCGGTGGATTGGCGCACCGTCTTTCTTCTGGCCGGCCTGATCCCGCTGGGGATTGCCACGGAGAAATCTGGCACCGCCGCATGGATAGCGAGCACGGTGCTCGGTTTTTTTGGAGAGGTTTCCCCCTTCGTTCTGCTGACGGCGATCGCCGTATTGTCCACCTTTTTCACTCTCGTGATTTCCAACGTGGGGGCCACCGTGCTATTGGTCCCCCTGGTGGTGAATATGGCCATGACCGCCGGCGCCGACCCGCGTATGGCTGTTCTGGTGGTGGGGTTGGCCACGTCCAACTCCTTCGTGCTGCCAACCCACCAGGTAAACGCCCTCTATATGGGGCCCGGCCGCTACCGCAGTGTTGATTTCATGAAAGGCGGAGGGCTGATGACGGTTGTCTTCATCGTGGTGCTGATGACGATGCTCTATCTGTTTTACGGCATCTGATGCCGCAGGGATTTTCTCCGATAGCTAAGCGCAGGCACGCCTGTCGCATCAAACTGGAGGTGGAAGGATGTCCTCGATTGCGTTACTTTCACAACATGAAAAACAAGGTCTTGAAATCGGCCGGCACATTGCTTCACAATTAGACTACAGGCTCGTTTCCATGGAGACCCTGCTCGAGATCACCGCCGAGCAGTTTCAGATCCCCCCGGCAGACCTGGCCGGTGTCTTCAAAACGAAATCGCTTTGGCAGGGTCGTTTTTCCAAAAAACGCACCAAGTTTTTCGCCTGCATCGAACAGCAGCTCTGCCGGTTGATCGCCGATGACCGGGTGGTTTTCGTCGGGTATGTGGGGCACACCATTTTCCAGGAGATATCGCATGTGCTCAAGGTTCTGGTGTTGGCCCAACCATCCTCCCAGGCGGCGGCGGATCCGACCATCAAAAACTGGTTCATGTCGGTTTACCAGAAGGACCTCGAGGACCCGAGCCTCTATGATCTGACCGTGAACCTGGCTCAGTTGGACGTTGCCGAAGCCGGCAACATCATCATCAATACCATGAAGCACCACAAGTTTGCCCCGATGACCTATTCCATGAAATGCATGTGCAACCTGGAGTTGTCCAGCCAGATCAAAACCATGCTGGTCGAGGACTATCCGGACGTGGCGGTCAAGTCCCACGACGGGGCCATTTATGTCTATTCCTCCGGTTTCAACCGCGGCAAACAGAAAGCGGCGCTGAACACCAAACAGAAACTGTTGCGTCTGGAAGGGGTCAGTCACGTGGAAGTTCACGGGGACAAGAAGCTTTTTGACAGTATTGCCTGCGGTCAGGTAAGGTAGACCGGAAGGCGGACATAAACAACGGGGAGACCGACACTATGAAAGAGGTCAACATCCTTCTGTTAGATGATGAGCCCATCGTGGGGCAGCGGCTTAAAAGCGGGCTCGTCAAAATGGGCTGCGAGGTGGAGACGTTTGAAAACCCCGTGGAGGCGATGGCACGGATTGCCCAGAAGAAATTCGACATCGTCATCACCGATGTGATGATGGCGGAGGCCTCCGGTATCCAGGTTCTGGAAACCGCCAAGAAACTCAACCCGGCGGTGAAGGTGATCATCATCACCGGCTATGCCACGGCCGAGCTGGCGCGGGAAGCGATGGACAAGGGGGCATATGACATGATCGCAAAGCCCTTCACGCCGGCGGACCTGCGGGCGCTGGTAGTCAGGGCCATGCAGGAACTGGGCGTTCAGGTATCCGCGCCGCCCGGGGAGTAGCCGCTGTTCGGTATAGACGCGCTGCCCGATTCCGATCCACCACCACAGCGAAATGAACATCAGCCATTTTCTTCAATTACCAGAAAGCAGCCGGGCCTCGGCGGCTGCCGGCCAGCCCTTGACAGAGCAGGAACGGGAGCTCCTGGAGCGCCCGGCTTTCAGCTTTCGGTTCCAAATCATATTGGGCTTTTTAATCGTTTTCCTGCTGTCGGTGGCGATCATTGTCGGCGCCATGGTGGCGATCAACCACATTCAGAAGCTCATCACCACTTTTCAGACATGGCAGAGTTTCCTGTTTGACATCGAACAGGCCCGACGCTGGGAGAAAAATTTTTTTTTATACGGCACCAACCTTCAGGAGGCGCTGGATAGCTCCCACCAGGCCCAGGAGACTCTCAAGGAAAACCTTCCCAGCCTTGATGTTTTTTCCAACCCCAGGCAAAAAGAAGAAATCGTCCTCCACTTGGAGACATATCATGCGTTGCTGCAGGACCTCTACCGGCTGTTTGAAGCCGGCAGCCTCTCGGATCGTCTCAAGTCCGAGATTGAAACCACCCTCAGGCACTACGGGGCCCTGGTGGTCGAGGACGCCGCCAACGTGGCGGACCGGGAGAACCGGATGGTGGTCGAATGGCTCGACCTGTTGCAAAAAGTGCCGACCTATTATCTGGTGTTCCATTTCATCCTGATGCTGTGGATGACCCGGTTTCTCTCCAACCGGTTCATGAAACCCCTCAACTATCTCGTCAGGCAAACCAAGCGCATCGCAACCGGCGACTTTTCCTCCGTAAAACCGATCCGTAAATACCGGGATGAGTTCACCACCGTGGAGGTGGCCATCAATCGAATGCTGCGCGAATTGGAAAGCCGGCAGAATTCTCTGATCGACGCCCACAAACTGCGGGCGGTGGGAATCTTGACGGCCGGGGTCGCCCATGAGCTGAACAACCCCCTCAACAACATCATGCTGACGGCCCATGCCATTCTCGAAGAGTATAAGGAGCTCTCCCCGGATGAGGCCGTGGCGATGGTCAAGGACATCGTCGCGGAGACGGACCGATCGAGGGCCATCGTTCACAACCTGCTCGACTTCACGCGTGAGACCGAATCGATCATGGAGCCGTTGCAACTGGAGAAACTGGTGGAGGAAACCGTCCGATTAGCCCGCAATCAGGTCAAGGTAAAAAGAGCCCAGATCGAGTCCACCATCGAACCGAACCTGCCGAGAATCATGGGAGACCGCCAGCAGCTCAAACAGGCATTCCTGAACCTGATTCTAAATGCACTGGATGCCATCGGAGAAGAAGGGCGCATCAAGGTAACCGTTAAGCGGCACGACCCGGATCTGCTTTTGGTTCAAGTGGAAGACAATGGTTGCGGGATCTCGCCCGAGGCGCTCTCCCATGTCTTTGATCCGTTTTTCACCACCAAACCCGTGGGCAAAGGTACCGGGCTGGGGCTTTCGGTGGTCCACGGGATTGTGGCCAAGCACGGCGGTCGAATCGCCGTGGAGAGCCATCCATGCCAAACGGTGTTTACTCTGACGCTGCCGTGCGTCACCGGGTCCGCGGAACCGGCCGGGCAGCGCGAGCCCTCGGGGAGCTCTCGGCCGTGAAGCCGTTTTCTTCATGCAACCCGTTGCGGCTGGCGGTCATCGACGATGAGCCGATAGCGCTGAAGCAGCTCAACCGGATTTTGAGCCGCCGGAGCTACCAGGTGGAGGTTTTCGAAGACCCGGTCCAAGCCCTGAAGCGCATCGACCAGTCCCCGGTCGACATCGTGCTCACCGACCTGCGCATGCCGCAACTGAGCGGACTGGACGTGCTGAGGCATGTCAAGGCGCGGCAGCCCCAGACCGAGGTGATTGTCATAACCGGCTACGCCTCGATCGAGGATGCCGTAGCGGCCGTGAAGCAGGGCGCATTTCACTATATCGAAAAACCGATATCGCCCGATCGACTCCTGAGCGTGATCCAACGCGCGGCCGACAAAATTTCGCTTCAGGCGGCCAACACCCAACTCAAGGAAGAGCTCTCGAAAAAGGAGTCCGCCCGCGACATTCTGGGCATCAGCACGAACATCCGCGAGCTGCTGAAGGTCATCAACAAAGTCGCCCGCATCGACTGCAACGTGCTGATTCAGGGGGAAAGCGGCACGGGCAAGGAACTGGTGGCGCGCGCCATCCACAACGGCAGCGAGCGGAAAGACAAACCGTTTGTGGGGTTCAACTGCGGGGGCTTTGCCGAAGAATTGGTGGTCAACGAGCTCTTCGGCCATGAAAAGGGCGCGTTTACGGGAGCCCACGGCCTCAAACCGGGCTTATTTGAACACGCCCACGGCGGCACGGTTTTCTTGGACGAAGTGGGCGAGATGGCGCTGTCCACGCAGGTCAAGCTCCTGCGGCTGATCCAGGAACGAAAGGTGCTGCGGGTGGGCGGTTCCAGGCCGGTGCCCCTGGACTTCCGCCTGATTTCGGCAACCAATAAAGATTTGGAACATGAGGTCAGCTCCGGGCGGTTTCGTGAGGATCTTTTTTTCCGGCTCAAGGTGGTGGTGATCCGGACTCCGCCCCTGCGCGAGCGCAGGGAAGACATAGCGGTGTTCCTGGACCATTTCCGGGACCACTACAATCGGCTCTACAACAAGAACATCCGGGAATTCAGCCGCCAGGCCCAAGAGGTCCTGCTCTCCTACTCCTTTCCCGGCAATGTGCGGGAGCTGGAACACATCGTTTGCAGCGCCGTGGCCCTCAGCGAAACGGACCGCATCGATGTCGCCGATCTGCCCGAGGATTTGCAGGTGCTCGAGGTCGACGCCCTGTCCTGCAATGAGCTGAGCACCTTGGAGGAGACCGAAAAGGCCCATATTGTAAGAGTGCTGGAAGCCACCAACTACAGCAAGAACCGCGCTGCGGAAATCCTGGGAATTCCCAGGACCACCCTGTGGCGCAAAATTCGAAAATTCGGAATTGAAGACATCCGCTGACGCCAAGGCGGACATCCTGAAAATACCTCCAGCGGGATGGCGTAAGGCAAGGGAGGTCTTGTTTTCCATTGATTGACAGGGCTTCTTTATTATGCGATTTAGCGCAAGCTCTTTGACGCCGCATCGTTGTCCGGCCCGCTCCAGGTCACGGGTTCGTTTTATGATGCGTGCTTAAAACTGATTCTTATGGGCGGGACCATTCCGGTGCAAGAGACCCAAACAGGCAAGGCGGCGGCTGAAAGCATATGGCGGCGTCATCGCGGCCAGGTGTTTCAGGCTGTGCTCCTCATGGCCGTCTGGCTCATCCTGAGCGGCTACTACGACTTCCTGCACATCTTCTACGGCGTCATCTCCGTGACCTTTGTGCTCTGGCTCAACAACCGTCTGCGCGTATTTCCCCTGGGTGAGGAGCGCTGTGGCGAGAAACGAATCATCCTCTCCCGGCTGTTGTTTTACATCCCCTGGCTGCTCTGGCAGATTGCCCTGTCGGGTGTATACGTGGCCGGTGTGGTTCTCAGACCCCACCCGCGTTTGGCGCCCACCATCGTGCGGTTCACCTCCCGCCAGCCGGGCATGGTGGCCCGGGTGATCCTGGGGAACTCCATCACCCTTACCCCCGGCACCGTCACGATTTCCATTGACGGGGACGTTTTCACGGTGCACGCCCTGACCGCCGATACGGCGGTGGGGCTTGTGTCCGGCGATATGGAAAGCCGTGTGGCCCGTCTGTACTGCGAGGGGATAGCGGCCGAGGACGCCTGCTGCGATGTCCACGCTATAACGTTCGGGAGGAAACGGTAAGTGCATCAGGTTTTTCTTTTTATGATTTTGATGTTGGGAGTCGTGCTGCTGCTTCCTTTTTACCGTGTCTACAAGGGGCCGACCATCTTCGACCGCCTGCTGGGGGCATCCGCCATTGGCACCAAGACGATTACCCTCGTGCTGTTGTTTGGCCTGATTTACGACCGCATGGACATGTTTGTCGACATCTCGCTGGGCTACGCCACGCTCAATTTTGTGGGCGTTATTGCCATGGCCAAATACCTTAAGGCAACCAAGGGGTTCTGAGCATGGATCTCTGGCAAATCGTCCGGGAAACGGCAGCCGTGGCGCTTATGCTCGGTGGGGTGGGCTTCATGCTCATCGGCAGCATCGGCATCAACACCCTGCCGGATTTCTACGCGCGCTGCCATGCCGCCGGGAAAGTGGATACCCTGGGTATTCTGCTCGTGCTCACGGGCATGATGGTCCACGAGGGGCTGGGCCTGAACAGCCTCAAACTGCTCCTGGTCATCTGCTTCGTCCTGACGACCAGCCCCGTGGCCACCCACTTTCTAATGCGCAGGGCGTTCATCGCCGGTTTCAAGTTCTGGTCGAAACCCGTGGCCAAAGAGGAAAAAGCCGATGCTGCCCTGGCTGATTGAAATACTTCTCTTCACGGTCCTGATCGTGGCCGCACTAGTGGCGCTAAATCTGCGCAACCTGCTGGCGGCCGTGGTCACACTCAACATCTTCAGCTTCATGAGCGCTTCCATCATGGTGAAACTCGGGGCCATTGACGTGGCCTTTACCGAAGCCGTGGTGGGGGCCGGCGCCGTTGGTGTCATCAACATTCTGGCGATCCTTCTTACATCAAGGAAGAGTGCGGATTGAAAGCGATCCAAATTACGGTTCTTGTGGCGTTCGCGGCGTTGCTGATGGTGGCGGTGGTGCACCTACCGCCGAAGGGGGACCCGAATTCGCCCGCCAATCGGGCTGAAAATGTCCTCAACCGGCCGGTGGCGGGGGCCTACTACATTCAAAACGCCTACTTGGATGCAAAGACCCCCAACATGGTGACGGTGATCCTAGCCGACTACCGCGGATTCGACACCCTGGGGGAGACCGTGGTGGTATTTGCCGGAGGCGTGGCCTGCCTGTATCTGCTGAGAAGGCGGACAGCATGAACGAGGTCAGCCGGGATGTTGTCCTCAGACGCCACATGGAGGGCCCGATTGTCAGCCCCATCGTGCACATCTGCTGCCGGGGGCTGGCTCCCTTCATCCAGATTACCGGGCTTTACGTCTTCTTCCATGGCCACTACAGCCCCGGCGGGGGATTTCAGGGCGGCGTGCTGATGGCCGCGAGCATCATCCTGCTGCGGATGAGCCTCGGGCTGGCGGACAGCCAGCGGGTCATGCCCAACCGGCTGCCCATACCGCTGGCGGCACTGGGGGCTCTCATTTACGCCGGTACCGGACTTGCGGCCATGGTGTGGGGGGGCAGCTACCTGGACTACAGCTACCTGCCGCTGCCCCTACTCGACCCGGCCATGCTGCGCAACGTGGGCATCCTGATGATCGAACTGGGTGTGACGATCTGCGTGATGTCCACGCTCATCTCCATCTATGACAACCTGCTGGGAAGCTGACCATGACTGCCTTCGAATTCGCAGAGGGGTACTCAGCCTATTTCCTCCTGGTCGTGCTGTTTGCCATCGGGCTTTACGGCATGATGATGAAGCAGAACCTGATCAAAAAGATCATGGGGATGTCCATCGTGCAGAGCTCCGTGATTCTGTTCTTTATCGTCAGCGCCTACAAGGATGACGCCACCGTGTCGGTTATTGATTACACCCGGGGGGTGACGAACCCTGACCTTTACCTCAACCCCCTCCCGCACACGCTGATGCTCACCGCCATCGTCGTGGCCGTGGTCACCCTGGGGGTCTCCTTCGCCCTGGTCATCATGATCTATAAGCGTTACAAAACGCTGCACGAGCCCACTCTTCTGGAGCTCATGAAATGAGCGACAGCAACCTCCCCCTGCTCATCCCCTTCACCTTTCTGTTGACAGCCCTTCTGATCCCGTTGGCGGGGTCGGTTCGCAGATGGGCGTCGCAGCCACTGGCCGTGGCGGCCTGCCTTTTCAGCCTGGGGTGCTCCATCGCCGGCATGGCACGGGTTTTCGATTCCGGAACCTTTCGCCACTACCTGGCCGGCTGGCAGCCGCCGATCGGCATCGAATTTGTGTTCGATCCGCTCGCAGCCTTCTTCTTGGTCCTGATCACGGGTGTGGGCACCCTGGTGCTGATCTACTCGGGCCCGATCGCCGCCGAGGAGATCATGGGCAAGAGAATCGGCTTTTACGCGTTATCCATGCTCCTGCTGGCCGGCTTGACCGGTATGGTCGTAACCGGCGACCTTTTCAATCTTTATGTTTTCCTTGAGATCAGCGCCCTGGCGAGCTATGCCCTGGTGGCCATCGGAGACCCCCGCGCCCCCCTTTCCGCCTTTCGCTACCTGACCCTGGGCACCGTCGGCGCCTCGTTTTACCTGATGGGGCTGGCGTTTCTTTTCATGTCCACCGGTACCTTGAATATGGCCGAAATGGCCGCGCTCCTCCCTTCGGTCAACCACGAGCCGCAGGTCGTCATCGGCGTGGTACTGATTCTGCTCGGAGCCGGCCTCAAAATGGCCCTTTTCCCGATGCATGCCTGGCTGCCCGACGCTTACACCAACGCCTCCTCCCCGGCCACGGCGCTCATCGCGCCGATCGGGACCAAAGTGGCGGTCTACCTCATGATCCGGGTGTTGATCATCTCGGGGTTCCCCTCCATCATCGCGGTCATCAGCTGGGTGGCGGCCGTGGGCATCATCGCCGGGTCCATCCTGGCCATCTCCCAGTCCAATCTCAAACGCATGCTGGCCTACTCGTCGGTGGCCAACATCGGCTACATCGTGCTCGGGGTCACGCTGGCGAACCCCCTGGCCTTTATCGGGGCCGTGCTGCACATCCTTAACCACGCCCTGATGAAGGCCGTGCTGTTCATGTCCGCCGGCGGGATTTTCAGCAAGCTGGGAACCCTGAACATCTCTCAGCTGCGCGGCCTGCCGAAAAAGATGCCCTTTACGACCACGGCGTTCCTGATCGCCGTCTTATCCATGGTGGGCATCCCGCCCACCGGCGGCTTCTTCAGCAAGATCTACCTGATCTTCGGGGCGATCGAGGCGTCTGCATGGGTTTTCGTGGCCGTCATCCTGATCAGCACCGTTCTCAACTTTTTTTATTTTTTCCGAGTGATCGAGTTCTCTTTTTTCAAACCCGCCACCAAGGCCGACCCCGCGCAGGAGCATAAAAGCGAAACGCTGAAGATGGACGAGATGAGCATGAGCATGCTCCTCTCCACCTTGATCCTGGCAGCGGCGATTGTGGTGGTGGGGGTCTACAACGGTGGCATCGTAGACAATTTCATTGCCGGGGCCGTGCCCGGCTTCTGATCCCATCGGACCGCAGCCCGGACGGTTTAAGTCCTAAAGGGGTGCGGGGGAGGCTGACTAAGTTGGATATCCAGTTCGCATGGCTCTGTCTGATCTTCCCGCTGGTCGGTGTGCTGCTGACGCCGCTCTTAGCCCGGGTCAATTTTACGGTCATGGGCTACGGCGCGGTATTCTTCTCGTTTCTGGCCGCTGCGTCCACTCTCATGCTGCTGCCCCTGCTGTTCGCGCCGCAAACGCTTCCCCTGCAAGTCACCTATGTCTGGCTGGAGACCCCCATACGGGTCGGCTTCGGGGTGCTTCTGGACCCTCTGAGCATCATCGTTGCCAATGTGGTGGCCGTGATCAGCTTTTTCATCATGGTTTACTCCCTCGGGTATATGGAGCCCAAAGCCTCGACGGTGCGCTTCTGGATGCTGATGAACGCCTTCATCGGCAGCATGCTCCTGCTGGTTTTCGCCAACAACCTGGTGTTCACCTTCGTCGGTTGGAAACTGGTGGGGGTTTGCAGTTACGGGCTCATCGGCTTTCATTACCGGGACGAGGAAAAATATTGGATCGGCGGCCCGCCCCCCTACAAGATGGACCGCCCCTCCGCCTGCGGGTTGAAGGCGCTGGTGGTCACCGGTGCCGGCGACATGCTCATGCTGGGCGGCATTCTGATCATGTACTACTACTCCGGGACCTTGGACATCATGCAGCTCTACCGTACGACTCCCGATTGGATGCCTCGCATGGCTGCCGTGCCGGGGATGGTCGTTCTGGTCAGTGTGCTGCTCATCGCCGGACCGGTGGGCAAGTCCGCGCAATTTCCTCTGCACGAGTGGCTGCCGGAGGCGATGGCCGGCCCCAGTCCGGTTTCGGCCCTCATCCATGCCGCAACGATGGTCAAAAGCGGCGTCTTTCTCGTGGCCCGGCTCATTCCCATCTTTTACTATGGGTATTGGGTGGCCGGTTCCCCGGAGGCCATGCACTTTTTTACCATCGTTGCCTGGGTCGGGGCCATCACGGCCTTTCTGGCCGCTAGCCAGGGGCTGGTGGCCCTTGAGCTGAAAAAGGCGCTCGCTTTTTCCACGGTCAGCCAGATCGGCTATATGATGCTTGCCCTGGGCGTCTCCGGGTTCAGCCAGGGTCTTCTCGTCGACGGGTACACCGCGGGCGTGTTCCACCTGATGAGCCATGCCATGTTCAAGGCCTGCCTTTTTCTGTGCGCCGGCACGGTGATCCACACGGCCCACTCCATTTACCTCCACGAAATGGGTGCCCTGCGCAAGTACATGCCCGTCACGTGGGTCCTCATGGCCGTGGCCGCCCTCTCCCTGATGGGGGTTCCGCCCTTGCCAGGGTTTTGGAGCAAGGACGCCGTGCTCCTGGCCTGCCTCGAGTCCCGGCACCTCATGCTCTTCGCCGTTGCCATCGCCGCGGTCATCTGCACCTCTTTTTACACGGTGCGCTTCATGGGCATGATCTTCCACGGCCGGCCCAGCGACCATATCAAGGACCAGGAGAAGCACCACGCCCATCTGGGCGAAGGCCACCGCTCGCAGACGTTCGCCTGCGCCGCGCTGGCTGCGGGCATCGTGGCCTTCGGCGTCTTCGGCCTGACGGCCGAGCACATGCTCCACGATCTGTTCGCGGGCAACCTGGAGACCACCCTTGCCCTGCCCACCCTGAATCAGGCCGGTGCCTTCCCCCACCTCCTGGTGCCATTGCTCTCCGTGCTCTGCGTGCTGGCTGGAGCGGTGCCGGCGTATCTCTTCTATGTGGCCCGAGCCTGGAATGTGGAGAGCCTCTTCGAGCGGTCCAACGCGATCCAGCGGGTGCATCGTTTTCTGTGGGAGCGCTGGTACATCGACTGTTTTTACAACTGGTTTTTTGTTCGAGGGGCTCTGCGCCTCGCGGCCTTTGTCGCCGGGGTATGCGAGGCGACCCTGGACATCGTTGTGCACCGTAAATTGCCCAGGGCGATCGGCACCGGCGGAAACGCCCTTATCGAGTTCATCCGCGCGGATGCAACAGACCTGACCAACAACATCGCTTATGTACTGGCGATGGCGGTATTGTTCATCGCGGCCGTCCTATGGTGGATCTAATGATCGACTTCGTGCTCCTGCAGATCGTGTTCATCCCTGCCGTGGTGTCCCTGGTGATCTTCATCTTCAGGCAGCAATTGGGCAAGAAGGCCGGGTGGGTGGCGGTCCTCGGCTTGGCCTACACCACCCTCCTGCTGCTGGTGGTCGGCGTCAGGCTTTGGCGCGGCCTGCAGCCGATTTATGAGGAATACCTTTTAATCGCGCCCAACATCAAACTGGGGCTGCTCGCCGACGGGTTGAGCATTGCGGTGGCCCTGATATCGAACGTGCTGTGCCTGGTGCTGTCGACGTTTTCGATCCGCTACATCGACCACCGGATCGAGATCATCTACGCGGGGGTCGATGAGACACGGGAAGCGAGCTACTACACGCGGTTTTACTATCTGTTCCTCTTCTTCCCCATGGGGTTCATGGGCGTCTCCTTTTCGACCAATCTCATCGGGATGTACTTTTTCCTCGAATCGCTGACCATCACGCTCTATTTCCTGATGGCCTATTTCGGCTACATCGAGCGCGTCCGGATCGCCATGATGTGCCTGCTGTGGGGGATATTTTCAGCGGTCTTCTTCCTGGCGGCATCGCTCATGGTTTACGCGCAGATCGGCAGCTTCGAGATCGCCCGCATGGGGGCATTGGCCGGAAACCCCATGACCTTCTGGATCATCGCGGTGTTCCTCATCGGGTTGTTCGCCAAGCTGGCCGTCTTCCCATTCCATGTCTGGATGCCCTGGGTTCACGCTGAGCACCCCACCTGCATTGCCGGGCTCTTGGCTGTTTACGCCAACATCGCCGCCTACATCATCGTCCGGGCCCTGATCCTGCCGCTGTTCCGCGACTTTCAGGTCTTCGGCCCGCCCATCATGGTGCTGGCCCTCATCACCATGATCTACGGATCCTTTTTGACCCTGGCCCAGAACGACATCAAGCGGGTGGCCGCCTGCTCGACCATCAGCCAGATTGCCTACTCGATGCTCGGCATCGGGGCCCTGACCGCGGTCAGCATCGAGGGCGGCATGTTTTTCTTTCTGAGCCACATCATGGGCAAGACCATTTTCTTTTCCACGGCCGGCATCGTGGTCTACGTGACCCACATCCGCAACATTGACCAGATGGGGGGGTTGGCCGCCAAAATGCCCATCACCGCCATGCTGTTTCTCTCCGGGGCCATGATGCTCTCCGGGTTTCCCCCGTTCAGCAGCTTCGCCGCGGAGTGGATCCTCTTCACCGGCATTTTCGAGCGTGGGGCGACGGACTCACTGGCCCTGGTCGTCGGCATCCTCGGGGTTGCGGCGATATTGCTGACCGTCGTCTACACCTTCCTGGCTGCCAAAAAAATATTCTTCGGCCCCCTGGCCGCCGGCCTGGAAAAGGCCCACATCAAAGACCCTCCCCTGAGCATGTCGGTCCCCCTCCTTCTCCTGATCTGCCTCTCCATGGCCATGGGGATCTATCCCAAGGTGGTCATGGACCTGCTGCGGCCCGTCATCAGCGGCGCGTTGCCTGTCATTTAGTCCTTTGCGGGTGGCGGCCCTCTGGAATGGATCGGGTGGGGCCCGGCCTTCAGGTTGCGGCATGTCTGTCAAGTTCGATGCGCGCGCAAGTCACATTAGGCCAGGTCAGGCTATGGCGCATCCTTGCCGGAGAATCACAAAACCACCGACGGGGTCAAGGTTGAATATCAATGGTCGGGAAAATGCCCTGTCGAGGGCCGATCGGGTAGGCTTGGATGATGTTGTAGGAGACGTTCTGGGATTTCTGGCCGTGGCCTTTGCGCCCCGTCCCGTCGAAATAGGCACCGTTTGTTTCCAAAATGTGTTCGATCCGCTTTCGGAACGATGCAACGAATCGCGGTCCGCTGCCGCGGAATTCCATCCGGCCTAGTTTCAGGCCGCTTGTGGTTTTTTCCAAATCCTGCAGCGCCAGGCTATGGGTTTCCAGCTCATCCTGATTGGAAATATATCCCCAGACAAGCTGGCCGGCCGGAATCGAAATCGGCGCTTTCACGTCGATGATGGTATGGGGCATGATGACCGTGCCCTTGCCGATGCTCAGAGAGCTCTCGGCGAGTCCGCGCACCAGAGAATTGAAACCGACAAATGCCTTTTCTTCAAGCCGGGCGTTGATGATTTTGGCGCCATGGGCCGTAACGTTGTTGCCCTCCAGCTGTGAGTTGATGATGAAGCAGTTCTCTTGGGCATTCGTCCCGTCTCCGAGGATCGAATTTTCGATGTAAGCGCGCTGGGCGACCAGAACGTTTTCGCCGATGCGGGTTTCCGGTTTGATGACCGCATAGCGGCTGGCGGAAGAGCTCTCCGGTACGGGGGTGGAAGGGGCGAGGTCGACGACATCGAACACCCTGCGGAAGTCTTGTTTACGAGACTCGATAAAGTCCATGAACAGCCCCCCGGGGGGCTTGCCCGGGGCGAACTGGACATACTGGTCCAGTACCGCCTCCGGAAACTGGTATCTGAAATCGAAATTGTTGTAATGGTTGATCCACACTTTCCCAGGCTCGATTCTTTGATGCCACAGCTCGCCCGCCTGCACATAGGCATAAGGGCCAAGGACACACCCGTGGAGAGCTGTCAAATCTGCGGTTGCAAACGCACCCAGAAAGCTTCCCTCCATCGGAGCACCATGGATGTTGGCGTAGTGGCAGGCCGCGGAGTTTCTGATGTGGTAAATTTCCGGATTTTCAGGGTCGTGGGAACGATTGTGGACAAGGGTCTTGATCAGGAAGCTGTCCGCGATCCAGATGAGCTCATCCTGGTCCAGTGTCAGCTTGAAATTGCGGTGTTGGAAGGCGTCGCCTTTGCATTTGAGCTCATCGCCGCGGATATCGCTCTTGTAAAGTATGGCGTTTTCCACCCGGCATTTCCCCAGAAAATAGCTGCCTGCCAGATTCGAGTTGCTGAAATGGAAATGGATCGGGTGGTGGGAGGATACCGCATAAAACCCATAAAACTTCAGCAGCTGTGAAAGCGGTATGCACTCTCGCAGATACGGCCCGGCATCGAAATCGAAGCTTCTCAAATTGATGTTAAGTCTCCGGATGATTCGCTCGAGCAGGTTTTCAAGTTTTTGCATGGTCGCCCTCCACGGTGAAACCCTTTCGCAATTAAATACGAAAATCCGTTTTAATTCCCAAAAATTTGTGTTGACATCAACTTTAAGTTACCATAAAACTGACTGATCAATCAGTCAAGGATTATTTTTAATGTCGAAAAAAGATGAGATACTCAGGGCGGCCGCTTACCTGTTTGCCACCAAGGGCTTCAAGGAGGCTTCGATGGCGGAGGTCGCCGCCATGACTGCGACTGCCGGAAGCAATATTTTTTATCACTTCAAAACCAAGGAGGATATTTTCCTTGCAGTTTTGAAAACCATCAAAGACGACATGCTCACGCAAATGGAAAGTTTGCTGAGCGACCAGCAGTTCACATGCGGGATGCGTATGATCGAACATCTTGTAGCCTCCTATCTCGGTATGGCGGAGAGCAACCCGAACTGGTTCATGCTGCTTCACCGCAGCTATCCCCATGAGTTGGCGGCCGTAAATCCCTCCTGCCGTGAGAGCCTGGCGGCCATTTACGAAGGCTTCATCGACCTGTTCGAGAGGGCGATTCGTGCAGGGCAGGAGGATGGGTCCGTCACGAAAGGCTCCGCTCGCAAGAAAGCCATGGTGGTGTTCGCCATGGTTGACGGTGTGGTGCGGTTCGACACTCACCATCTATATGAGGCCGGGGCGCTGTACGATGAGTTGATGAACTCATGTCAGTGCATGCTGAAACCGAGCGCATGAAAACCTGAGGAGAGCAACGTGCTGGAAAAAGCGTTTCCCTTTTTGAAGTGGTTCAGGGGCTACTCGGCTGCCGGTTTGCGATCGGATCTAGTTTCCGGACTGACCGTTGCACTGGTGCTCATACCCCAATCCATGGCTTATGCTCAGCTGGCAGGGCTCCCGGCTTACTATGGTTTGTACGCCGCGTTTCTGCCGCCGATGATCGCGGCATTGTTCGGCTCCAGCCGGCAGCTGGCAACCGGCCCGGTCGCTGTGGTGTCGCTGATGACCTTCGCTTCGCTGGCGCCCCTGGCGACGGCCGGCAGCGAACGGTTCATCGGTTACGCCATCGCGCTGGCCCTGATGGTGGGGGTGGTGCAGCTGGCGCTGGGGCTGTTGCGGCTGGGGCTGGTCGTAAATTTTTTATCTCACCCGGTGGTAAACGGGTTCACCAACGCTGCTGCCATCATTATCGCCACTTCGCAGCTTTCCAAGATGTTCGGGGTTCACGTGGATACGGCCGAACACCATTATGAAACCATCATCCGGGTGGTTCAGGCCGCCTTCCGGTTCACCCACTGGCCGACCCTTCTTTTGGGCGCGCTGGCCTTTGCCATTATGGTCACCCTAAAGCGCATCGCGCCACGGGTGCCCAACGTCTTGGTTGCCGTGGTCCTCACCACCGCAATCTCCTGGGCGGTCGGATACCAGCACAATGCCGTAGTCAAATTGAGCGATGTCCATAGCCCCAAAATTCATACACTGGTCAAGCGCTTCAACGACACCCTTGCGGATATCTCCCGGCTGGGAGAAGAACGTCTGCAGGCGGCGCAGGGCCTCGAGAAAGCCAAGGCCTCCGGAGAGAGCGTGGCCATCCTCAATGCGGTGCATGATGTGGAGGTCCTCTCGCTGACAATCGAACTGCGTAAAGACAAGGCCCACCTCCACCGGGAAGCGCTGCGGGCGATGATCCTCAAAGGTATCCCTCAGGCCGCCGGCGGGACTCTGTTCTACCCATCAGCCGAAGCCCCTCCCGGAATGGCGGATGACGGCTACCGGTGGCGTATCCACGTGGGCAATAACCCCGTTAACGCCGCAAGCCTCCGGCTCACCGGAGGAGGAGACGTGGTGGGGGTTGTGCCCAAGGGGTTGCCGGCCTTCACGCTCCCCAAAATCGACCTGGCGCTGATGTTGCATCTTTTGCCCTATGCCGCTATCATCTCGTTCCTGGGGTTTATGGAAGCCATCTCCATCGCCAAAGCCATGGCCGGGAAAACCGGTCAGCGGCTGGATCCCAACCAAGAGCTTATCGGGCAGGGATTGGCCAACCTGATCGGCGCCTTCGGCAAGAGCTATCCCGTTTCCGGGTCGTTTTCGCGCTCGGCCGTGAATCTTCAGGCCGGAGCGGTCAGTGGCCTCTCCAGCGTGTTTACCAGCCTGATTGTGGTGATCATGCTGCTGTTCCTGACCCCGCTGCTCTATCACCTGCCCCAGTCGGTGCTGGCAGCGGTGATCATGATGGCCGTTATCGGCCTGATCAACGTTCATGGGTTTGTCCATGCCTGGAAGGCGAAACGCACGGACGGGATTATTTCGATCATCGCGTTCGTCTGCACGCTGATCTTTGCGCCCCACTTAGACAAGGGCATCATGGTGGGCGTCGTGCTTTCGCTGCTGGTGTTCCTGTACAAGGTCATGCGGCCCACCTTCGCGGTGCTGGCGCGCCACGAAGACCAAGCCTTTCGCTGTGCTGAAACCCATGGCCTCCGAGAATGTGACTACATCTCCTTGATCCGATTTGACGCACCCCTGTTTTTTGCCAATGCCAGTTTTTTGGAAGACCAGGTCACGGAGCGGATGCAGGCCAAGAAACATCTGAAGCACATCGTCATTGCCGCCAACGGAATTAACGATATGGATGCCTCCGGCGAAGAGACCCTGTCGTTGCTGGTCGACCGGATTCGCAGTGCCGGGCTGGATGTTTCGCTCAGCGGCGTGAACGAATCGGTCATGAGGGTGATGAAACGGACGCACCTGGACGCCAAGATCGGTCAGGATCACCTTTACCCGACGATGCAACAGGCCATCGAAGCGATTCACCCGGCTACACACCGGAACGCCTCGGAACAGCAATGTCCGCTAACGACCGTTTGCTATCTGCCGCGGTAACTCAACCGGAAAGAGGTGCAGCATGCCCATCATCAGCGTTTTCAGTGGAAGCTATTGCAACGCCCATGAGGTCGTTCAGCAGCTGGTCGATCACACCGGATACCGCTTGGTGGAGGACGCCGACGTGGCCGCCTCCGCCGGGGCGATCTCCGGTATCGGGGAAGGCAAGATCGCCCGGGCGTTTTCAGGAAAAACTTCGGTGTTCAACTCCTTCACCCATGAAAAAGAACGCTCGGTCGCCTATCTTAAACTAGCGTTGGCTGAAGTGCTGGCGGCAGACAACTTGATCCTTTCGGGTTTTATGTCCTTTCTTGTGCCGCGGGAGGTCACGCACGCGCTTAGGGTGTGCGTGATCGCGGATCTGAAGTTCAGGTCCGCCGTTGCGGCCCGGCACGCCGGCATGGATGCCAAGGAGGCTGTCAGGCTCGTCCGCAAACAGGACGAAAACGCTGCCGTGTGGGTCGCCACGGTCGGCGGCGGCAATGACCCGTGGGCCTCCGCCCTGCACGACATCCTTATCCCCATGGACAAGATGACGGCGGAGGAGGCCAAAAACCTTGTTTTGCGGCATTTCGGGCATGAGGCGGTGCGCCCGACCGACCCATCGCGCCAGGCCGTGACCGATTTCCTGCTCGCGGCAAACGTCGAGGTCGAACTGGCCAAGCAAGGCCACCAGGTCATGGTCGAAGCCCATGACGGGGCGGTCGAGCTAACCATCAACAAGCACGTTCTCATGTTGAGCCGATTGGAAGAAGAGCTCAAATCCATTGCCGAAAAAGTTCCGGGGGTCCGCTCCATCGCCACCCAGGTCGGCAAGGAGTATCACCAGGCCGATGTCTACCGCCGCTACGACTTCGAACTGCCCTCCAAGGTGCTGCTGGTCGACGATGAACGCGAGTTTGTCCAGACGCTCTCCGAGCGGCTGCTCATGCGCGACATGGGCTCGGCGGTCGCTTACGACGGGGAGTCGGCGCTGGCCATGATTCACGAACACGAAGACGAGCCCGAAGTGATGATTCTCGATTTGAAGATGCCGGGGATCGACGGCATTGAGGTGCTCAAGCGGGTCAAGCAAACCCGGCCTGAGATTGAGGTGATCATCCTCACCGGGCATGGGTCGGACGAAGACCGTACTACCTGCATGGGCCTGGGTGCGTTTGCCTATCTGCAGAAGCCGGTGGACATCGACGTCCTCACAGAGACGCTTAAAAAAGCAAACGAGAAAATGCATCAAAATCTGGCCGGGCGGAAAACGGCCTGACGCCGAATGGGGAGGGTAGGGGGGCTCATGCGTTTCTGGTCCGCGTTCAAACCCGCATTCTGGGATCATGAAGACGTGGCGGCCGGACCCTACAAGCACCTCTTTAATTTCCGGCGCATGTGGAAGGCGTCCGTGGCTCTGATCGCCGCGGTCGCGCTGGCACCGCTGGTGTTCATGACCGTGATCGACTACCAGGTGAGCCAAAAGGCCATCGAATCGGACATCGTCTACCAGACGGCCCGGCTGGTGTCGAACACCCGGCGCAGCGTCTCGTTTTTTCTCTCTGAGCGCAAATCGGCCCTAAACTTCATCGACAAAGACAACACCTACGAAATGCTGAGCAACCCCCTGCGCCTGACGGCGCTGCTGGACAACCTCAAAAAGGGGTTTGGCGGTTTCACCGACCTCGGGGTGATCGACCACACCGGTCTGCAGCATGGCTACGTGGGGCCATACAACTTGGCCGGCGTGAATTACAGCGATCAGGAGTGGTTCAAGCACCTTGTCAGAAGCGGAGCCTATGTCAGCGAGGTTTTCCTGGGGCAGCGGCAGCAGCCGCATTTGATTCTGGCGGTCAGGCACGAATTGCCCGGTGGCAATTTCTACGTCCTGCGGGCCACCATCGACACGCAGCAGTTCAACGCCCTGCTGGCGGAGGTCGAAGTCAGCGGTCACGGCGATATCTTTCTGACCAATCGGGAGGGGGCCCTGCAGACCCCGTCGCGACTGTTCGGCAGCGGCCTGGGGCAAATCCCGCTGGAGATGCCGCCCTTTTCCGAAAAAACCCAGGTGATGGATACCCATGTCCAGGCCGAGCCGATCGTCGTCGGATATGCATTTATCCAGGAAACTCCGTTTGTCCTAATCACAATTAAGAAAAAGACTGAACTCATGCGGGCCTGGAACAAGACCCGCGAGCGGCTGATTTCTTTCCTGCTGATCAGCATTACCGCGATCGTGCTCGTGATCCTGAGCGTTGCAACCTTCCTCGTGAACCAGATCTTTGAAGCCGACCATAAACGGGTCATGACCCTGCATCAGGTGGAATACGCCAACAAGATGGCCTCCCTGGGGCGATTGTCCGCCGGGGTCGCCCACGAGATCAACAACCCGCTGGCCATCATCAACGAGAAAGCCGGCCTGATTAAAGACCTGTTCACACTTCAGCGCACCTACGCCGAGGACCCCAAGCTGAACGGGCTGGTGGACTCGATTCTGTATTCGGTTGAGCGCTGCGCCAGAATCACCAAACGCCTGTTGAACTTCGCCCGCCACATGGACGTCCGCCCCCAGAGGCTGGATGTCGGCGAGGTCATCCATGAAGTTCTGGGCTTTCTCGGCAAGGAGGCCGAATTCCGCTCGATCACCTTATCCGTCGAAGCCGATCCGGACCTGCCCCCCATCGTCAGCGACCGGGGGCGGCTCCAGGAAATTTTTCTCAACCTGATCAACAATGCGTTCGCTGCGCTGAGTGACGGCGGCCGCTTGGCCATCTTCCTGCGCTGCACGGAAGGCAGGTTCATCTGCGTGACGGTGAGCGACACCGGGTGCGGGATCTCCCCGGCCGACCTGAAGCGGATTTTCGAGCCGTTTTTCTCCACCAAGGCCGGTCGCGGCGGGACCGGACTGGGCCTGTCCATCACCTATGGGCTTGTGCAGGAGATCGGAGGCCGCATCGAAGTTGTGAGCAAACTGGGCGAGGGCACGACCTTCAGCGTGTTTCTGCCCCTTGAACTACAACCGGACAAGGACGACGGCCAACATGAACGTATTGCTGGTGGATGACGAAGCGGAGCTGGTCAGCACCCTGGCGGAGCGCTTGACTCTGCGCGGCATCGATGCGTGCTGGGCGACCTCGTGCGAAGAGGCCCTGCGCTGCCTGGAAACCACCGCCTTCGACATCGCGGTGCTGGACGTAAAAATGCCCAAGGTCGATGGGCTCGAGCTGAAAAAATGCCTGCAGGAGAAAAGCCCCGGAATGAAGTTCATTTTCGTCACGGGCCATGGATCGACCCAGGACTTCGAAACCGGGGTCTCCGAGGTCGGCAGGGATTACTACCTGGTGAAACCTCTGAACATCGAGACCCTGATCGCCAAACTAAAAGAAGCGTTGCAGCGCTGAAAGGTGTTTCCCATGAACACAGACGCGGGCATGATCGGCCAGGCCGGGCTCCAATTCTTCGGCCGGATGTGTACGTCCATATCGCATGACATCAAAAATGTGCTGGCCGTCGTCAACGAGAATGCCGGCCTGTTGGAGGACCTGTGCGCAATGGCCGATCGGGGGAAACCGATCGACCTCTCCCGGCTGAAACGGCTGGCAGCCGATGTCAAGGCGCAGGTCCGGCGCGGGGATGGCATCGTTTCCGGAATGAACCGGTTCGCGCACAGCGTTGATTCGACGCTCGTGCGGTTGGACCTGGTGGAGGTCATGGAGCTTTTAAAGACCTTGTCGCTGCGATTCGCTTCGATGCAGGGTTTCGCATTCCGCCTGACTCGGCCTCAGGATTCGGCGACGGTGACGACAGCGCCTTTCTTGCTGCTGCACCTGCTGTGGCTGTGTCTGGAACAGGCCATCGCCGCTGCGGGGCCGGGCCGCACGGTTGAGTTGACCGCCGAAAAAGGCGTCGACGGCGCGTCTCTTCGATTTGGCCGCCTGGAAGGCCTGGGGAACGCCCCGGCGGCCTCGTTTCCGACTGAAATGGCAAGCCGTCTCTGCCGTGCTCTAAACGCAGAGGTCCGCGTCGACGTTCAGGCGAACGAGATCCTTGTAAACATCGCCGACCTGCGAGAGTAGCGGCAGGCGGTGTTGTTGGCCCCACCTCATAAAACAGGAGAACCCTCATGGCTGAAAAAGTCCTGATTGTCGACGATGACAAGGCGTTTCTGCGGATCCTCTCCGAGCGCATGCAGAACCGAGGGATGGAGGTGTCCACGGCCGAATCCGCGGCCATGGCGCTGCAGCTGCTGGAAAAAGAGTCTTACGATGCCGTGCTGCTGGATCTCATGATGCCGGAAATGGGCGGGCTCGAGGCGCTGCAGATCATGCGCCGGAAACAACCCGAGATTCAGGTTATTTTCCTCACCGGGCACCCCTCGGTCTCCAAGGGGGTCGAGGCGATGAAACTCGGAGCCATGGACTTCATCCCCAAGCCGGTCGACATGAGCGAATTGACCGAAAAAATTCAAGCCGCTAAAACCCGGCGGATGATTCTGGTTGAAAAACGGGCGCTGAAAAAAATTAAAAATATCATCACGAAGAACGACTGATCATCCCGGCCTTTTGATCCCGAGTCGGTGCATGCGCTCCATCAGGCTCGTGGGGTGATGCCCAGGCGCAACCCGCCATAATCTCCTATCGGTTTATTCCCGATCGCTTTTTCTATTGAATCCGATTTGCAAAGCATATATATTCAAAATCTTAACCCCTGTGGTTTCGTGTCCATACGGGTCGGCAGCCTAAGAAGCGTGAGGTGTTTGACGTGAGCGAGTTTCGCGTATTGTTCGTCGATGACGAAGTCGATTTCCTCGAAACCATTCTCAAACGCATGCAGAAACGCGGCCTGGCCGCGCACGGGGTCCACAGCGGCGAAGATGCCATCGCCTGGCTGCAAAATCACCCGGCGGATGTTATTGTGCTCGACGTGCGCATGAAGGGCATGGACGGGATCCAGACCCTGAGACTTCTCAAAAGCAGCCACCCGCTGACCGAGGTGATCATGCTGACCGGGCACGCCAGCCTGGAGATCGCCCGCGAGGGCATGAAGCTCGGCGCCTTCGACTACCTCATGAAGCCCATCAACCTCGACGAGCTCCTCTACAAACTGGAAGACGCCTATCAGAAAAAGAACATACAGCAGCAGAAAAACCGAACTAGCGAGGAGGTGATCAAACCCAGCGACTGAACACGGCTGATTGCAACCGCCGGCCGGCACTGTCCTTCCAACGAATCATTCAAAAAAAGGAGCCCGGGGAAAGATGAACTTTTTCAAACAACTGGGGAGCTTCATGATGATGGGCGCCCGCTACCACGCGCAGTGGGAGCTGGATGTGTCCAACCGTATCCTGGGGGACCGGCGGAGGCTGTTGGTGCTCCTGCTGTTGACCCTCCCCGCCATCTTCATCAGCATCGGCTTCGCCGATCAGGCCGGGGATGCCCTGCCGCAACTGCTGGGAGGAAAGGAAGCCTACAGCCCGGCCTATTACACCACGACCATATTTGTGGTGTCGATCCTGGTCGGTTTGGTCGCCGGCCTGATATCGGGCTGCATCGGCGCCGGGGGCGGTTTTATCATTGCGCCCGCGTTGATGAGCGCCGGCGTCAAGGGCATCCTTGCGGTGGGGACCGACCTCTTTCACATTTTCGCCAAAGCCATCATGGGCAGCGTCATCCATCGTAAGCTGGGAAACGTTTCCGTTCCGCTGGCCGCAGTGTTCCTGATCGGCGCCATCGGCGGGGCCACTACCGGCGGTTACGTCAACCGCCTGCTTTATGAACTGAACCCGATTCTGTCCGATGCGTTCATCACCACCATCTACTCTCTGATTCTGGGCTTTCTCGGGTTTTATTCCCTGTTCGATTTTCTGAATGCCCGCAAAGCCGACCGCAAAAAGGCGGCCCCCAAGGGGACAACAGCCCATGAAGGCGGGGGAGCCCACGGCGGAAAATCCGAAGGAACCGAGATGGGCAACCTGCCCCGCAAAATCCAGGCGCTGAAAATCCCGCCCATGGTCAAGTTCGATTTCGATCTTGTCCCGGGCGGCCGCAGCATCTCCTGGGTGTTTTTGGTGGTCAGCGGTTTCCTCGTGGGAGTTGCCGGCGGCATCATGGGGGTCGGCGGAGGGTTTCTGACGTTTCCCATCTTTGTTTACACTTTGGGTGTCTCCTCCATGACCACGGTCGGGACCGACATCTTCCAGATTATCTTCACCGCCGGCTACGCCTCGATCACCCAGTACGCCATTTACGGGTTTATTTTTTACACGCTGGCCATGGGTATGCTGCTGGGCTCTCTCGTGGGGATCCAGGTCGGTGCCATGGCCACGAAGGTGGTGCCGGGCATCACCATCCGAGGCTTTTTCGCCCTTTCGGTGATGGCCGGTTTCGTCAACCGCATCTTTGCACTGCCGGCCAAACTGAGCAGCATCGGGGTGATCACCTTGTCGAAAGAAGCCGGATCCGTGCTGGACACCATCGGCATCTGGGCGTTTTTCATTGTGATCGGTCTGTTCGCGGTGTGGGTGATCGGCACGTTCCTCAAAAACATTCCGGTGCTGCGGGGAGAGGAGGTGAAACGATGATCAGGAAAAAGGGCGAATTCTACCTTGGGCTGGCCATGCTCATCGGCTTTTTCATCGTCCTGGGCATTATATTCTCTCCCATGTTCGATGGGAAAAACGGGCTTGAATATATGGACCGCCTGTTTAATTCCATCGCCAAGGGTTCGGCCTACTACATCCCAATGGTGCGCAACGACATCCAGCAGATGGGAGAAAGCCCCGTGGACCTCTCCCTGACCATGGAATCCCCCACTCAAGCCCAGCAGGCGGCCCTGCTCTTCCAGCAGGCCGGCGCCCGGGTGAGTGTTTCCGACGCCAATCTCAAGGTCAGCGGCAGCTTCGGGAAGATACTGACGGCATCCCTGGACGATGCGGATGCCATGTACCACAACAATGGGAAACGACTATCCGATAAATACGGTTACAACGAGCGGCAGGCTCTTTACAACTGGTTCCGTGCGTTGAAATCGGCCGAAAAAGCGCTCCAGGGCGAGAAGAAATTCAAAGAGGCCAAGGTGGTGACCCAGCTCAACCAAAAAGCACTGGAAACCGCCTACAACTTCTACCAGATCGAGGCCCAAAAAATCATGGACCGGCTGTGGGTGGTGATCCTCGCGCTGGGCTTCTATGTGATCTACACGCTCTGGTATGGATTCGCCATTCTCTTCATGTTCGAGGGGTTGGGTTTTCAGCTCGAGCACTGACGGCGGTGAAAAAGGAAAAGCGCCGATGGATCAGGGGCCGGGCGCCGCAACCGGTCGGTTGAAGTGCCGGCCCCTTTCTTCCCGCCGGGAGAGCCCCAAAAGGTACAGCACGCCCGTGTAACGGGTTCTTGGTAAACCGGATTATTTCAAATATGGGTCGATAGAGATCAGCGTCAAATTTTTTATGCCGATTGGCGGACTTTTCAAAAAAATCTTCAACCGCCGCCTGGCCGCGGAGCCGGACGAGGTCGATGCGTTGCGGCTCGAGTTCCGGGAGCGCTATCACAACTTTAAACTGCTGCTTTCCGCCAACAATAAAGCTCTCGAGATCATGGCCGAAATCGAGCAGGCCCTGCGCGGGGACCGGCCCTTCGGCATGACCTTCGTACGCGCCGCCTGTACCTCCGCCTCCGTAAACGTCTTCACGATGATCCGCAGCATCGACAATTTGGCGCCAGGCTCCTACACGGGCCTCTTCCAACCCTTCGAGGAGATCCAGCAGCGCATCGACGAAATTCTCACGCGCCGGCCGGCTCCCGCCGACGCGCGCCTCGTCATCGGCCTGGGCCAGTTGACCAAGGAGATGGCGAACATCGCCGGCAGCAAGATGGCCAATCTCGGCGAGATCAAGTCCGTTCTCGGCCTGCGGGTGCCGCCCGGTTTTGTCGTGACCGCGAGCGGTTACCGGAGGTTCATCGAGCACAACGACCTGCAGGCGGAAATCGACCGCCGGATGCAAATGGGTGAATCCGAGGAGATCGAAACGCTCTTCTCCTTGAGTGCCGAAGTCCAGCAGTTGATCATCCGGGCCGAGGTGCCGCCGGATCTGGCCGAAGCCGTGCGCAGGGCCTGGGCCGATATCGAACGCGAGAGCGGGACGCCGGTGACCGTGGCCCTGCGCAGCAGCGCCCTGGGGGAGGACGCGGCCGGGAGCTCCTTTGCCGGCCAGTATCGCTCCGAGCTCAATGTCGGCCGCGAGGCCGTTTTCCAGGCCTACAAAGAAGTCCTGGCGAGCAAGTACAGCCTGCAGGCCATCCGCTACCGCTTGAACAGAGGGTTCCGGGACGAAGACATTGCCATGTGCGTGGGCGGCCTCGTCATGGTCGACGCCGCCGCCGGAGGGGTGATTTACACCCGCAACCCCGTAGATCTCACCGACGATGCGGTCTTCATCAATTCGTCCTGGGGGCTTCCCAAAGCCGTTGTGGACGGCAGCGACGCCTGCGACGTGTTCGTGGTCTCGCGGCAACCGTCGATGAAGGTCGCCCACGAGGAGATTCGGGTCAAGGAGCGCAAGTTCGTCTGCTACCCGGAGGAGGGCGTTTGCCGGTTGGACCTGACCGGAGAGGAGAAAACCCTGCCCTCTCTGACGGCGGGACAGGCCATAGCCCTGGCCGAACTGGCGGTCAAACTGGAGCGCCACTACGATGGCCCTCAGGATATTGAATGGGCCGTCGATGCGCATGGAACCTTCTTCCTGCTTCAATGCCGCCCCCTGCAGCAAAAGCCTCTGCCCGAACCCCGGCCGAACGCACCGGGAGCAGTCACAGACGAGACCGTCATCTGCCGGGGCGGCATCACCGCCAGCCCCGGGGCCGCCGCCGGCCCGGCGTTCATTGCCGACAAGGCGGCGGATGTGCTCGCGTTTCCTCCGGGAGGGGTTCTTGTCATCCGCCAGGCCTTGCCGCGCTGGGCCTCCTTGCTGAGCAGCGCAGCGGCAGTGGTTAGCGAACAGGGCGGCTTTGCCGGCCATCTGGCCAATGTGGCGCGGGAGTTCGAAGTCCCGGCCTTGTTCGGGGTGCCGGAGGCCGCCCGGCTGCTGAAAACGGGGGAGTGGGTCACGGTGGATGCCGATGGCTGGTCCGTTCATATGGGCCGGGTCGACGCCCTGCTCAGGCAAACCGCCCCCCGCCGTGGGTTTATGCAGGGCAGCCCGGTGTACGAAGTCCTCGCCGAGGCCGGCCGGTTGATCGTGCCGCTGAACCTGCTCGATCCTGACGCCGCCGAGTTCACCCCAACCCATTGCCGCACACTGCACGACATCACCCGGTTCATCCACGAAAAATCCGTCCACGAGATGTTCAGCTTCGGCAAGGATCATAATTTTTCGGAGCGTTCCAGCAAACAGCTACACTATCACGTTCCCATGCAGTGGTGGATCCTGAATCTGGACGACGGGTTTACGGAGGAAATCCCGGGCAAGTATGTCACCCTCGAGCAGATCGCCTGCGTTCCCATGCAGGCTTTCTGGAAAGGGTTCGTCGCCATCCCCTGGGAGGGGCCACCGGCCATGGACGGCAAGGGAATGCTCTCGGTCATGTTTCGGGCAACAACCAACCAGGCCCTCACCGTCGGGGTGAAATCCAAGTACGCCGAACGCAACTACTTCATGATCTCTCGCTATTACTGCAGCCTGAGCCAGCGCCTGGGGTTCCATTTTTCGACCTTGGAGGCGCTGGTGAGCGAACGCACGCCCGAGAACTACGTGAGCTTCCAGTTCAAGGGTGGAGCGGCTGACTTCGCACGGCGTCTCGCGCGCGTGCACTTTATCGCCGAAATCCTGGAACCCATCGGCTTCCGCGTGGAAATCCGCGAAGACCACCTGGTCTCGCGGCTCGAAGGCCAGAGCGCGGAGTACATGCTCAAACGGATCGAGATTCTTGGCTACCTGGCGCTGCACACCCGCCAGATGGACATGGTCATGACCAATTCCGCCCACGTAAACCATTACCGCGCCAAGTACCACCGCGACATCGAGAAGCTGCTGGAAGCACCCGTAGACTGGGGCAACTCCTGAGGGCGGCGTTGCATCTTCAGCCGTTTTCGGCAATAGTGCAAAGCAGCTCCATGGACAGAGGGGTCGCCGGTTTCCGGGCATCGACGCTGGAGTAAACACTCATGGAAAGCCCGTTTTACTCTCGCCTTCAGGGCAAGATTATCCTGCTGACCCTTCTGGTCACCTTCACTCCACTTCTGCTCCTGGGGGTGATCATGTACCGGCAGTTCGCCGGTATGTACACCGCCAAGGTCCTGGAGCAGGTTCGCTACCGCGCCGAGTCCCAGGCGGAGTCGCTCGACCTGTTCCTGAACGAACGAACGGCTATCCTCGGCGCCATTGCCGACACGCACAGCTTTGAGAGCATCACCGAAGAGGACAACCTGGCGCTGAAGCTGGAGGTCATGAACCGCTGGGCCGGCGCCTTCGTGGATCTGGGGGTCATCGACCAGAACGGCCGCCAGTTGGCTTACGTCGGCCCATACGGTTTGAAAGGCCGCGACTACAGCGACCAGGAATGGTTCGACGAGGTCATCGGCAAAGGTGTTCACATCAGCGATGTCTACCTGGGGTTTCGCAAGCTGCCCCATTTCATCATCGCCGTCCGACGGAATGAGAGGCAGAAGAGCTGGATCCTGCGGGCCACCATCGACCCGGACGTTTTCGGCCGAATCGTTCAGGCCGCCCACACCGGCACCACCGGCGACGCTTACCTTGTCAATTCGAAGTCCGTTTTTCAGACCAGGCCGCGCTTCGGTGGCAACACCCTCGACACGGCCCCCGTGAGCACCCCTGTTTTCGGCAAAAACACAACGACCTTCGAGCAGGCGCTGGGGGACGGCCGCAAGGTGCTCTATGGCGGCACGTGGCTCAAGGTCAAAAAAGACTGGCTGCTGGTCATCACGCGCGACGCGGAAACCGAGATGGCCGATCTTTTCGCCTCCCGCAACGTGCAGATCGGGATCATCGTGGCCGGCATCATCGCCATCGTCCTGACCACCGTTTTCACCACGCGTATGATGATCCGGCAGTTGAGCCAGGCCGAAACCCGGATGCGGGAGATGAACGCACAGCTCGTACAGTCCGACAAGCTGGCCTCGTTAGGCAAGATGGCGGCAGGAGTGGCCCACGAGATCAACAACCCCCTGGCCGTCATTCTGCAGAAGACCGGCTGGCTGGCGGACCTGCTCGAGGAAGAGGATCTCCAGAAGAGCCCCAATCTGCAGGAATTCCGCAGCTCCGTAAACAAGATCGAGGAGCACGTGGAGCGTGCCCGCAAGGTGGTCCACAACATGCTCGGCTACGTGCGCCGCATGGAGCCGCGGCTCGAGGATGTGGACGTCAACCAGACCGTGAACCAGACGATCGACATCCTGGATAATTTCGCCCGGGCGAACAACATTGACATCCAGACCGGCCTGGCGGCCAACGTCCCCATCATCGGCGGCGATCAGGCCAAGCTCCAGCAAGTGGTCCTGAATCTCGTCACCAACGCAATCGACGCCATCGGCAAGGACGGCACCGTCACCGTCCGAACCAAGGCCGACGATGCCGAAATCAGCATCGTGGTCGCCGACACCGGGCCGGGAATCCCGGAGAATATCCAGAAAAAGGTGTTCGACCCGTTTTTCACCACCAAAGGCGGCGGCAAGGGAAACGGCTTGGGGCTCTGGGTCAGCTACAGCATCATCGAAAAAATGGGCGGCACTCTCAGCCTGCGCAGCGAAGAGGGCCATGGGGCCGAGTTCACCATCCGGCTGCCGATCGTGGCACCTGAAACCAAATAAACCTGCAGACCATCACCGGGAGGTCACATGGATCAACCCAGCATACTGGTCGTGGATGACGAGGGCGACTTCCTGGAGACCCTGTTGAACCGGCTCAAGAAGCGCAATATTCTCGCTGTCGGCTGCACCAGCGGCGAAGCGGCGCTGAAGCTGTTGCGGGAGGCTGCGTTCGCCGTGGTTGTTCTGGACATCAAGATGCCGGGCGGGATGGACGGCATCCAGGCGCTGCGGGAGGTCAAAAAAATCCGCCCGGAAACCGAAGTTATCCTGCTCACCGGCCACGCTTCACTCGAAACCAGCATGGAGGGAATGCAGCACGGCGCCTATGACTACCTGTTGAAACCGATCAAGCTCGAAGACCTGCTGGAAAAACTGGCCCAGGCGCTCGAGCGCCGCACTGACTCCGCGCAGCGTGCGCTGAGCGACCAGATCCGAGGCCTGCTGAAAAAAAAATGAAACGATATCCGCAGCAATCATAACCAGAGGCCAGATTTTCGGGTTCAGGCGGCAGAAAAGGACAAAAGCGTGCTGGGGACCATCGTCAATACGTTGAGCATCGTTGTGGGGAGCCTGATCGGGTTGTTTTTCAGGGGCGGGATTCCTGAAAAGTACAGCAAGACCATCATGCACGCAATTGGACTGGCCGTGGTGTTGATCGGCATCAAGACCGCCCTGAAAACCGATGCGATCCTGATGGTGATCATCAGTCTGGCGGCCGGCAGCTTTATCGGAGAGCTGCTGCGGATCGAAGATCGGCTGGATCAGCTGGGCCATTGGATCGGCAGGCGGATCTCCAGGGACAGCGCCGGGGTTTCAAAGGGCTTTGTCTTCGCCAGTTTGCTCTATTGCGTCGGCGCGATGGCGATTGTCGGTTCGATGGAAAGCGGCCTTTCGGGGAATCACCAGACGCTGTTTGCGAAATCTTTCCTCGACGGGATCGGTTCGATCATTTTCGCCTCCACCCTGGGCATCGGCGTTCTTTTTTCGGCCGTCTCCGTCTTTGTCTATCAAGGCCTCATCACCCTGACCGCCTCCTCGATCAGGCAATTTCTCGTGCCCGAGGTGGTGGCCCAGATGTCCGCGGTTGGAGGGCTGCTCATCCTGGCGATCGGGATCAACCTGCTGGAGATCAAGAAGATAAAGATCGGCAACATGCTTCCGGCCATATTCGTCCCGCTGGTTTACCAGACGACTCGGTCTCTTTATGAGCTGCTGTGAAGCTGCGGCGTTCGAAAGACCACTTCAATGTTTCTCTCCAGGGGGAAAACGGTTTCGTGTCATCTTGTCTTCCATAATCCCCAGCATGGTCTTGTCCACCAGAGACATGCCGCAGATGGGTGAGAGATCCCCAGTGTAGCACTTGATGTCGCCGTTCACCAGGTGGGAAAGTGCGTTGCTATTTATGCGATTTGCGCTGAATCAACGGAATCCGGGTCATGGCAGGCGGCCTGTGGCAACATTTGCGTGATATATTCTTGCGCTCATACCATGACGCTATCCCGGCTGCCAAATACCGACCAGCTGAAACTGAAAGCAACGACTTTAATTGAACCCTACCCGAGGCGTGGTTCTATAAAGATGTGACTTGGTTGATTGCCCGAAATCGGTTATCGTTGAATTGTAAGCCTGAACCTGAAGACAGTATTGCTAATGATGCTTTATGCTATTTGATTTTTGTAGCCCAGAAAGCTAACACATAGCGGATAATTTTTTAAGTGAGATAGTTCGACCCAAGTCTATATATTGTTTTTGACCAGCCTCAGAAGCGTAAAAGAGATTAAGACAGTTTTAATTCAAGTTCAACCGCCCTTTTTTACTTCGACGTTGAGCACTTTTTCCCAGACCTTCACCATAGCGCCCTTGCCTTCATTTCCGAGATTCTGATTCAAGGCCATCTGGTACGTCGTCAGGGCGGCCTGAGTAACCGGTATCGGTATTTGATAGGCATTCATGATTTCCATTATCGATGACATGTCTTTGTAGGCCTTTTTCATGGGATAGCCCTGACTGAATTCCCTTTTGAGAATCAGGGGCGCGAAAAAATTGAGAGCAAAACTCTGACCTGTTCCGGTTCCAGCAACCTCGATTATTTTTTCCGCGTCGAGCCCCATCTTTACGGCCAGCGGCAACAGTTCGGCAACTGCAGCACAGGAAATATTGAAAAACACATTGTTGATGACCTTCGCCAATTGCCCGCAGCCCGGTCCTCCCATGAATATTACCGTTTTGCTAAAGCTTTCCAGTACAGGTTTTACCCGCTCAAATACATCGCGGGACCCTCCCACCATGGTTGTCAAGGTTCCTTCCAGAGCCCTTTGTTCCATCCCGGACACTGGTGCATCGAGAAACTGTACTCCCGAGGCCCCGAAACGTTTATGGAATTCAATGGTCGCCATAGGATGCGTCGTTCCGCAATCGACCACATGATGGCCGACGGAGAGGGTTTCATGAAGGCCTTTTTCTCCCCAGATAATTTCCTGGACAACCGAAGTATCAGTAAGAGAAAGTATTATCCACCCGCAACGTTCGGCCAACTCATTTAAATTCGACGCAGCGGTTGCTCCATTGTCAACGAGAACTTTCATTGCTTTTGCATCGATATCGAAAACCCATAAAGGAAAGCCTGATTTTAGTATGTTCAAGGCCATTCCCTTCCCCATAGCACCCAAGCCGATAAAACCTATTTGGGGTTTCATAATCTCTTTCCTCGCTGGCAACGATGATTAGCCGAAGTGCTATTATTCCGTCTGACAAAAAATATGCAAAACTGAAGATTATTGTTTTGGTGCAATGGGAAATAGCGCTTTACACTGATACTGTCTCAATTTTATTTAAAATGCGATCAAAATTTTCACTTGCAGTTTACGGGATTATTTTGATCTATCATAGGTTAGCCTGAACTGCGGTTTTTCTTTTTGAAATTTTTATCGCAAGAAAATGCAATATCAATCCTAATGTCAAGCATCCCAATCCATATATATCCGTCATCCCTTCTGGAATGATGACGAAGAAACCCCCTACGACAAACAACAGGCGCTGAATAATGCCGAGACGAGCCACCAAAAAATCCGTCCAAGCAGCCGCAACGGCTGTAACACCTATTATGGCTGTTATGCTTACTTTGATTATATCAAAAATTGGAGCCGAACCAAGCAAGGCCGTGTTGTAAACAAACGCAAATGGAACAACGTAGGCACTTATTGTAAGCCCCACAGCAGTCCATCCAATCTTCATTGGGCTCTCGCCGGCTATTCCGCCGGCAGCAAAAGCTGCCAAGGCCACGGGTGGGGTTATGGCTGAAAGCACGGCAAAATAAAAAACAAAAAGATGTGCAGCTAGTGGAGAAATTCCCATATCCATAAGCGCGGGTGCTGCAGTCACGGCTACGATGATATAAGCAGCGGTGGTTGGGATGCCCATTCCCATAATTGTCGAAGCTGCCATCGTAATAATCAGAGCAACAATGAATATCCCGCCTGAAAGCGCCATTATGAGCGAGAACATTTTGAACCCAATGCCCGTCATGGTGATGCTTCCAACTACCAACCCGGCCGCCGCGCAAGCACCAGCGACGGTAATGACATTCTTTGCAGCATCCAAACAAGCGCCCTTGAATTTATCCAAAGTAATGCGCGTGTTAGGGTTGAGGAATGTAACGATATATGTTGCGACTATCGTGTAAAAAATAGCTTTCGTAATAGTGTACCTGACAACAACCAGCAGTATAACCAATAAGACCAGAGGAACTAAAAAGTGTATGCCTTCCTTGAGAGTTTTAAAAAATGGCGGTGTATCCTCAGGCGCTAGTGGTTTCATCTTGTATTTAGCAGCTTGAAAGTGAATCCCCATAAACACAGACCAATAGTATAAAATTGCCGGAATAATTGCAGCTCCAAGAACCGTGACATAGGACACACCTAAAATTTGAGCCATGATAAATGCCGCCGCTCCCATAATTGGCGGCATGAGTTGACCACCTGTAGAGGCTGTAGCCTCAACAGCACCAGCAAGATGCCGAGGGAAACCCTGTTTGATCATCATGGGAATCGTAAAGGTCCCAGTCCCCGCAACGTTTGCTACCGCGCTTCCCGAAATCGTCCCAAATAGACTGCTGGCGAGTACTGCGGTTTTTGCCGGCCCTCCGGTAAATCTGCCAGCCACTGAAAGCGCCAATTTAAGAAGGTATTCTCCCATTCCGCATTGGCCAAGGAGTGATGAAAGAAAAATAAACAATACGATGTACTCGGCCGAAACCCCCAACGGAGCGCTGAATATGCCTTCAAGTGACATCGCCATTTGAGACGCAACGCGGTCGAGCCCATAGCCTCTGTGTCCCAATATTCCAGGTATGTGGTTGCCCAAAAGTGGGTAAAGCACTGAAAGGCCTGCGATTATTACCAAAACGTTACCTGTGGCTCTCCTTGCCTGCTCCAAAACCAATAAAATTATGATCCACCCAACAATAATATCCGTCGTGGTCAGGATTCCCATCCTGTAAAGGATATCCTCGTAGAAAATCGTTATGTACAAACCGACTGCCAGCGACAGAAATGCTAATATCCAATCTAAAAGCGATGTTTTTTTTACAGTTTTTTTTCTGAGTGGTATCATTAAAAAAGAGAGAACAAGAACAAAGGTTAAATGGATGCCTCGTTGCAAGAACGCGGTCAACATGGTAAACCCGGCTGTCACCGTATGAAACAGCACCAAAGCAATCGCTATGAGGGTAATTAGCTTAAGAATCATCGCTTCATTCTGGGTGTTGCCCATAATATTGACTCCCTAATTGACAGCTTTTGGGGTGTCCCAAAAATGGAAAGGGACCAGCCTATTCCAAGTTGCATGTCCGGTCCCGATCCATGATAATCGCTAAAACCCTTTGTAGCAGTTTATTTGGGCATCAAATTGCTTGGGATAGTAATCCCCATTTCTTTATAGTACTTGATGGCGCCGGGGTGCAGAGGAGCGACTGCAAATTTCATGGTATTTTCTGGCGTAGCCCAATCCGCACTTTTATACACTTTCTGCAAGGTGGGTATGTTTGCAAAAACGGCCTTGGTGATTTGGTAGGCTAAGTCTTCAGACAACTCGGCCGTTGCTATCATGGAGTTCCAGATACCGGGAGTTTTAACGTCAACTTTTATTTCGGGATAGGTTCCCGCCTTGATTGTCAATGGGGCATAGTACTCGTACTTCGCCTGAATTTTCGCCAATTCTTCATCACTAAAGTTGACCAAAGCTACTTTGTGCGTTGCAGATAAATCCATTATAAAGGGAGCGGGTGCTGCAATCGCACCAAACTGGACATCGAGCGAGTTGTTCCTGATTGCTTGCGCGCCTTCATTCCAGTTCAGATTCTGGATTTTCATATCCTTCAAGTTAATTCCAAGCGCCTCAAAGACAGCAGCGGTCATTACACTTGTGCCGGTCCCAGGATTTCCAATTGAGACTCTTTTGCCAACCAGAGATGTGGGAGTCGTTAGGCGGTCCTTTTCGAGTGAAGCGCCCTGGAGTTCTGCAGGATACATCGTAAAAAGGGTTCTGATCTTGTCCTGCGGCTTGTTAAAACGGTTGATTCCCTTGGTGGCCTGATATACCACGTCGTTCATTGCCGGGCCGATCTGGATATCGTTGATTTGCATCCGTGTCACATGCTCAACCGATGACCCCGGGCACACTTCAACCGTTGCCTGGGCGCTAGGTACTTTTTCATTGATAATTGTTGAAAGAGATCCAGCATAAAGATAATAAACACCCCCAACACCGTTTCCCCCAACGGATATTCTGGTTTTGCTCGTTTGTCCGATTGCCGGGGTGCCAATAAGGGCGGCTGCCACGGCGACGATTACGATAAATCCAAAGTTACGTTTCATGAATCAATTCCTCCTCTCTTGGTTTTTATGCATGATAGTATATCATGCAATGGTTATATAAGTTCACTTCCGCTCATATGCCCAGATTTTTTCAACTTCTGTGATTTCAGCAACAATGTCTTGTTTCCGATTGAACAATCCTTTTTCCTCTTTTGTTTTTCCGACGCTAGCTTATTAAAAAATATTTTTCTGCTTTAGGTCATTGATGGTTTGCTTTGAATACGACAAAACCTCCCGTAAAATTTCGTTGGTATGCTGACCCAACAGGGGGGCCGGCGTTTGGACCATGGCTGGCGTATGCGAAAGCTTAATCGGCAAACCCACCACTTTCATGGGACCGACCACAGGATGTTCGACATCGATAATCATCTCGCGTGCTTTCGCTATATGTTCGTCTTCCGCGATATCTTTCACTCCGTAGATCGGAGCACACGGGATTTTTTTTTCCAGAAAAAAATTAACAATTTCCTTTACGTCATGGCGAAGAGTCCACTCCTCGACGATATGCTTCACACTTTCGTTATGCTGAACACGGTTGATATTTGTTTTATAATCCTCAATCTCAAGAAGGTCTGGCCTCCCGATAGCCTTGCAGAATTCTTTCCATAGCTTATCGTTACCGATGCCAATGACAATCCAACCGTTTTTCGCTTGGAATGAATCATAGGGATATATAAACTCGTACCGATTACCAACTCTCTGTGGCTCACGCTTTTCAACGAGATAGATTTGGATAATCGTCTCCATGGCCGAGACAACGGAATCAACAAGCGATACGTCTACGTTTTGTCCTCGTCCAATATCGTTGCGGGCTGTAAGGGCGGATAAGATCCCAATACATGTAAACAATCCTGCGAGAACATCGGCGATGGCCGTTCCGGTTCGTGTGGGAGGACTGTCGGGCCACCCCGTCACACTCATAATGCCTCCCATGGCTTGGCCGATGATATCGTATCCGGGCAGGTCCCGGTACGGCCCGTATTGCCCAAAGCCCGAGATGGAGGAGTAGATTATCGAGGGGTTTGTTTTTGACAGCGTTTCACCTCCCAATCCCATTTTTTCCATGGTTCCAGGCCTGAAATTTTCTATGACCACATCGGAGCATTTCACGAGATCCAGAAATACGGTTTTGCCTTCAGGAGTTTTGAGATCTAAAGTCAGGCTGCGTTTATTCCTGTTGAGATTCATAAAGTAGGCACTCTCGGCGCCGATAAAGGGTGGAAACGATCGGCTGTCATCACCCAAACCTGGTGTTTCGATTTTGATGACATCAGCGCCGAGGTCTGCCATCAACATGGTGCAGAAGGGACCGGCAAGGACGCGGGTGAGATCCAGTACTCGAATATTGTTTAGAGCACCCACCTTAGCGGCCATTTTCATGAGAGCAACCCCTTATACTTTTTTGTGAAATAGCACTACGAGCACTAAAAAATAGCCCAAGAAGGCAACAAGGTTGATGATGGCCAGTTCACGAGGCGACTTCAATTCCCTCGCGGGTCGCCTACCAGGGCCATGATCCGATCCCGGTGATCCGGGTTCAGCGCGAGGATCCGCCGGGCCTCGTCGGGAGTGGCGATCTCCCGGCCGATCTCCCGGGCGATGCGCACGATCTTTTCCACCAGCAGCGGGTTGGACGCAGGCGAACCGTCCGGCAGGAGCAGGTTGTCCTCCAGCCCCACTCGTACGTGGCCGCCCATGGCGATCGCCGCGGCGGAAAGGGGGATTTCGGCCTTCCCGATGCCGGCCACGCACCAGGTCGAACCGGCCGGGATGCACTCGGAGAGAAACTGCAGGTTCTTGACCGTGCCGGGCATCGAACCGGGGGCGCCCAGCACGAAGTCGAAATGCAGCGGCGGTTGGATATAGCCCTTTTTCTGCAGAAACAAGGCGTTGGCGATCATGCCGGTTTCGAAGACCTCGATCTCGGGCTTCACCCCGGTCTCCCGGTACACCGTTGCCAGGAAGTCGATGAACGGCGGCGAGTTCTCGTAGACGATGCCCGGCAGGTTGTTGGACCCCGTGGTGAAGGAGCCCATCTCCGGCAGCAGCCGTATGGGCTTGGCCCGGGCCTCCCAGTCCTTTCCGGCCCGGGCGCCGGTGGAAAGCTGGAGGATGACCTCCGGCGCCGCCGCCTTGATGGCGCGGGCATTGGCCTTGTAGACTTCGATGTCCAGGGTCGGCTTCTGATCTGCGTCCCGCGCGTGAACGTGAAACAGGCAGGCCCCGGCATCGCGGCAGCGCCTCACGTCCGCGGCGATCTCCTCCGGTGTGACCGGAAGGTTCGGGTTCATCTGCTTGGTGGGGACATTGCCCGTCAGGGCCACCGTGATGACCAGTTTTTCCATGGTGCTCACCTCAATCGCGCACTATCACTTTGCGGCGTTGCTATCCTGTTTACAATAGGTGGCCGTGCCTTTTTCCCTTTCTGATATCAACCCATTAAATATTCAATACTCGATCCTTTATATTTATGACTATCGCTTAACATATCCCAACAGTGATGAAATTTGTTCTGCGGCCGCAATGATTTTAGGGGTAAATATTTCAAACACTTTCCGGCCGGGGTGCCTCGCGGTTGTCCACACGATATTCGTTGCAGCAATAGCCTCACCCGTATGATTGAAAATAGGGGCGGCTACTGCTCGAAGTCCTTTTTCAAGTTCCTCGTCGTTATTCGCGTAGCCTTTTATTTTTATTTTAGACAATTCTTTTTTCAATGTGGTTAGATCAATAATAGTTTTTTTGGTTTTAGGCTCAAAATGAAACTCAGCTAAAATTTTTTCTGCGATATTTTCGGATAAAAACGCAAGAATAGCCTTCCCCATACTTGTACAATAGATTGGAAGCCTGTCTCCCACATTAACATTTAGATTCACTATGTAGTTAGACATCAACCGCTCTACATACAAAATTTCTTTTCCGTTCAATATGGATAAATTTACTGTTTCTCTGGTTTCATCCCGTAGTTTCTGCAGTATCGGTAAAGATATTTTTTTCAGTGACATGTTTTTAAGTGCAGCAAGGCCGGATAAGACCAACCGGGGTCCGAACTGGTATGTCTTCGTTTTGGGGTTTTGTTCTAATATCTTCAAATTGAGCAAGGTTTTAAGTATACGAAAACAAGAAGTCTTTTTGTAACCAGTTTGTTTTACAATCTCTTCCAGAGAAAGGGCGCAGTTGCTGTCATAAAAACAACTCAAAACGTTGAAACTTTTCTCAACCGATTTTATCGAATTTCTGTCTTGCATTTTTGCCCTTGCCTACGTCGTCCCCTCGCTGTTCAACTTTTTTAATTTTGAAGTTTAACCGATAATTTATTCGACATTAGCGCCTCGTTGGCCCATTCGGCCGGAAGCTTCTATTCGGGGTTCTCACCCCACTTCTCCCTGAGCATTTTTAACCCGAGGCGGGGAGCCCCATCTGTCTTTCCTTCAGAGAGCGCCCGTTGACCACGATCTTCGAACACAACAGGTGGCTCACCGTGCGCTTCATTTGACGGCCCAGCCACAGCAATCATTCCACGTTGTCGCCTTGCTTGATGCCGATAAATCCTACTCAGTCATGATCTGGGATTGTTTTTGATGCAATGAGATTATAACTGGTGCCCATCCATAAACCAGCATTTTTGATGCGCACGCAGAGACAAAAAACGCATGCAGTTGACTCGAACACAGCCGGTTCGATTTCCAAGGGGCAAAAAGATCAAATTCTTCTCAATTTCGGCTATGTCGGGATAAGGCTCACCTGTTGAACACTGAATCTCTTCGTTTCAGATGCG
>JBGSTS010000106.1:0-97038 GCA_041736435.1 Desulfobacterales bacterium
CTTCGTTGGCCAGGGCGGCCAGGGCCACTTTCGCCTTGAACTGGGCACTGTGCTTTTTACGTTTCTTGCTCATCTCTGATCCTCCCGTTGGGGTCTGAATCAGAGCTTAGCACACTGTCCAAATTTTGGGGACCACCGCCACCGTCTGGAGACGGCCGACGGCGTCTTCGAAGGGATCGCCTCCATCCAGTGGTTCGCGCAGGACCTGGATGTCTACAATCTGACCGTCTCGGAGAACAAAAATTTTTATATTTCGCCGGACGGAAGGCGCGGCTACCTGGTGCACAACGGCGGTGGCGGGAAATAATCCCGACGGCCGAATCTAATTCGGTGGGTTTCAAAAGGGCTATTTATCTTAAAGGAAAGGAACCATGCCATGTCACGCATTCCGAAAATATGGATGGTATCATGCTGCGGGGTTCTGGCTGCTCTCTTGACGCTTCAAATGGCAGGATGCACCCAGGTGGATCACATCTCCTCTAAGGCTGCGGAAAGCATGGCTTATAATTCCGGTCAAAGCGCCCTTGCCCGAGGCGATCATGCCTCCGCTGCCGCTCACTACCTCAAAGCCGCCGAAAACGGGCATGCGGAAGCTGCATACACCCTCGGGCTGCTGTTTAGCGGAGGAGGCCAACTCCCTGAAAACAAATCCGAGGCATTCAAGTGGATGCGCATGTCGGCCGAAAAGGGCTATGCCCCGGCCCAGGAGCATCTGGGGATGTGGTACATGGTCGGTGGGCTGGTGCCCGAAGAGCCCGCCGAAGCGGTACGGTGGTTCCGCAAGGCCGCCGACCAGGGCGAAAGAAGCGCTATGTATTTCCTGGGCACTCTGTATGCCGGGGGAGAGGGGGTCCCGAAAGATGTCGACGCAGCCTTGGGATGGTTCCAGATGGCAGCCGCCAAGGGGTTTCCGGTGCCGCCCGGACAGCTGACGAAGGCTGGAGTCGAAGACCTTGGACGAAAATCCCGGGCCGGTCGGACCGCGCCGGCTGAAGCCTCCCGGTCTTCAGCGCCGGGTCGGCCGGCGACCGTTAAAAACGTCCAGGACGGGCTGACGAAGCTGGGCTACGACCCGGGCCCCGCCGACGGCATCATGGGCAAAAAGACCGCCAACGCCATCAAGGCCTTTCAGCAGGACGTCAACCTGCCGGTGGATGGCAAGGTGTCGCCGGAATTGATGCGGCGCATCGATGCAAAGCTCAGCCCCTGATCCCGGAGGGTGCGGTGATTTGGCGCAAAACAGTCTCCACCTCCCCCTGTTGCTAATTAACCCGCTGATGTGAAACGAAAAAAGCGCCTGCCGATATCCGGTGACATCAGATTAGAAAGTAAGAAATTTTCTCCCTTGATTTCTTTATACCGGAGGATGGTACTGGGTTTGCAATCCAGCCGGACACCGGAAATCGCGCTCAAACTTTCGCGTCTTTTTCCTTTTAAAATCAGCTCCAACGCATCCTCCATCTCAACCTTGCCAACAACCGGCCTCATTGGCTGCGGCATGGAGAAATCGCCGACGAAGAGCGCAAGCGTTTGAAGACGCAAGAGGTAAAAGGACATATAGCTGATGTACTCTGCCGATTACGGCGGGGAAGGTTAATTCGGATAGAGTCTTTGGTTTCAAGTTTTCAACCCAAAGCATAGCAGCACGGCCGCTCGCAGCACAATGCCCGCGACGTGCTTAACGGTATCTTGTGTGCCGGCCACTTCCAAACCGCTCGATCCCCAATGCTGGAGTTTCAGCGACGACAAGATCGTAATCGACCTGAACCGCGCAATGGAGTTGAAGAAGCCAGGTGGCGCTTTGAGGCTGGAAGGCGACGGATTGCCCCTACGCGTTCTGGTAATCCGTGGCGATGACGGAAAATTTCATGCCTTTCACAATCGCTGCACGCATATCGGCCATCGCCGGCTTGATCCGGTTCCCGGCACAGGCACGGTCCAGTGCTGCAGCGTAGGCAAGTCCACCTACACCTATGACGGCAAGAAGATCTACGGACCGCCTACCGGCGCAATCGACACCTTCAAGGTTGAAGCGGAAGGTGATCGCCTGATCGTTTTCTTGGGACAATGAGAACCAACATCCACCAAAATAAGAAAACGCATCTCAAATTCACATCAGCAGCTTGCCGAAGCCGCCTTTGGGCATAGTGTCCTGGTTAGGAAACAGGCGGTCGTAGCTGGCCAGAGACAATTGCCGGGTGCGGTCGCAGGTGTGGCTGATCAGTGCAGCCCCGAGCTGCCGGGCCTCGCGGGCCGGAACCGGCTCGGCAAAAAAGATCCAGGCGTGAGAGCCCTTGCCGGAGCGGGAAATCTCCAGCACCGCCGGAATGCCGAGCTCCCGACAGGATTGCATGAAAGCCTGGGCATCCTCCCGCCAGTCGGCCTCATCGAAGTCAGCCGCCAGAAAGTAGCAACTGTCATCACTCAGGAGCGGATAGATGCCGATGGTCTGCTTCCCGGCTAAATGGTCATAGATCACCTGATCGGTCACCGGCAACAATTGCCGCTGGTTGCAGTCGCCACATTTCACCCGGGGTTTATGGCAGACGCCAGGCTTCCACTCATTTCCACAGGCCGGTGAATAGCCGGATGTGCCCTTGGCCGACTCCCAGCGCTGGGGATAGACATCTTCTCGACCCCGAAACAGTCGGCGGAACAGGGCAATCTTGTCGTCTGTGGTGAAATGGGTTGGGGCTGGTGCAGATTCGGTTGGGGCGGGGACTGGTTCAAGGATGGCCGGTTCTTCCCAGGCGATACCGTGTTGGGTCAGCAGTTCTTTGAGGCGGGCGTTCTCCTCGCGCAGCCGCCGCAGTTCATCTTGTTCGCCGCCCGATACCATCTCTTGTCAATATCTCCATCGATCTGATATGCCATGGCCCGATTGTCACAAGCCATGTCGCAAGTTTGTCGCAAGCATCCCTCTGCTACTCGTCGGCATGGCGTTGCAGCCAACGCAGACCTTTACTGGTCAACCGATAGCGCTGAGTCGGGCTGCGGGGGGAATCTGGTTGTGTGCGTTCGATCCATTCATCTTTCAGGGCCGGATTGAGGTAGTTGTCCCGGAACGTGGGACGGTGGGACAAACCCAAGGCCTGCATCAAATTGTTGCTGCCCAGCTCGCCGCTCCCAATCGCACGGATCAATGCCGCTACTTGGTCGGTTACTTGGTCGCTTACTTGATCGGTCGACACAGCCTCGCGGACTGCATCGCGCAACGCACCCAGCATGAACTCGACAAAAAAGGTGGCATCCGCCTGCTGATCGGCCACCGCGAGTACCCGGTAATAATCTTCCTGGCGTTCACGGATCACTGTCTCCACCGGCAGGTAAGCCAGCAGCGGCTTCCAGTTTCGTAGAATCAAGGTTTGCCACAACCGACCCATGCGGCCGTTGCCGTCGGCAAAGGGGTGGATGAATTCGAACTCGTAGTGAAAAATGCAGCTGGCCACCAAGGGATGCTCGTTGGTGTTTTCCAGCCAATCCAGCAGATCCGCCATCAGCTTGGGCACACGATCAGCAGGAGGAGCCATGTGAACCAGCTGTTCTCCCCGGAAGATGCCGACCCCGCCGGATCGATATCGACCCGTTTCATCCACCAGCCCACGCATCAACAACTCGTGCGCCGCCAACAGATCCTCCTCGACACTCGCGTCCCAGTCCTCCATGGCTTCGTAGGTCGCAAAGGCGTTACGCACCTCCTGAATCTCGCGGGGGTGTCCCAACACCCGTTTGCCCTCAATCACGGCGGTCACCTGTTCAAGGGTGAGCGTGTTGTTCTCGATGGCCAGCGAGGCCTGGATGGTACGGATGCGGTTCTCCCGGCGCAGGCGCGGAGTCAGGTTCTGTTCGGCCAGCACGGTGTAGCGGCCGATGGTTTCGCCAATCTCGGCGACCAGATTCACTATCGCCGGGGTGATGGTGTAGGGTGGCTGGTATTTCATGCCGCCTCCCTGGCTGTTTAAAATGGCGCAACCCATGTCGCGCAGTGCCCCAGCTCAACACGACTCCACGCAGAAGATGTCCGTCCAATGCGGGTGATCGCGGAGGTCTGTCGGTTGGCGATGGTGAATGAGGGGGCAAAGGTCATGGCGCGGCTCAGGGACTTGCGGTCCTTACCGAGCAACACATAGTCGCTGAATTGATGACCTTCGTAAGGGGTGCGCGGTTCGGCAACCCCCAGGGGAAGCGGAGTCAGGATGTCGAACTCCTCGATGACCTGAGTGGGGTCTTTGATGTTCCAGCCCGATTGGGCGAGCTGGCTGTCAATCAACTCAGAGCGGGTTTGGGCCTCAGTCTTGGTCATGATCCAACTTCCCCTGTTTTTTCATCCGCTCACAAAAAGCTTCGAATTGCCTTCGCGCCAGTTTGAAGGGAACCGTCTTGCTGTTTTCCCAGCGGTTGATTGTGGAAAAGCTCACGCCCAGTTCATGGGCCAGCTCTTCCTGGCTGAGCCCCTGTTGTTGGCGGACTTCTTTAACCGTCTCTGCAAAATTTTCCGGTGCCTTTGCCATATCGGTTTGCCTCAATTCCTGGTGCGCCACCAATTCACCGGCAGCGAGCGAACGCAATTTGCCCAACGTACAATAACGGCCAGCAATATAGCAGGTGACAACGCATGTGGAAAGAGGAAAGTTGGCGATTATTTCAGAGTTCTCCGACACATCTCAACGCCACCCGGTAAGTAAGGGCCTTAGGAGCAGTGACGAAAAAAAATTTCCGCAGACGCCCGACACTTTCTCCGTCTCTCCGGTAAGTAATCGGGGAAACAATCAGAAATCACAACGAGGAGTGACCGACCATGGACATCAACGACCTGTTTGACGGAATCATAAAGAGTATCAACCAGTTTGCCGACGAGATCGCCGAACAGCGGTTGCAGGAAAAAATGAAAGACACCGGACGAGGTCCGGAGAATGGGGGTAAAAATGCGGAGAATTTTGAGGCGAAAGAGAAGCGGGGTATGACAAGTTTCCCGAAAAGGTAGTGATTCTGGCGGCAGCGCCGCTACCCCGAAAGCGACATAAGTCTCTGAAAATAAGCACAAAAAAAAGTCCGCCAACCGGACGCGGTTAGTGGACGGGTTTGTCTTTTCTAAATGGTGGAGGCGGCGGGAGTCGAATCAGAAAGTCGGCTTCTTGCGAAAACGCAAATACATCAGGCTTTTACATCATTTCAGGCACTTGGAACCGGTCGAGGGAGAACCTCATTCCGTTCAATTTCTTCAATACGTTCACGGAACACAAAACTGTCTGACCCCAAATTGACCCCAAGAAAATTCCGCCTTGCGTGCGTCCCTGGCATCGAGGACGAAGTGGGTGTGTCGGCGTCCTGAACGCTGTTTAGCACAGCGGTGTATCGCGTTCTAGTCATAGTGTAATAATAATCAATACAATGTGTTATGTCTGTGTGAAGTGTGTATTGGGAAGCATCCAGTTGGGTAAGCGTCTTGCCTGTGAACACACCGAAACGCTGCCTGTATCGCTCCTGAATACGGAAAGCGTATCGAAAAACGCGGGAAAAAGCGAGAAAAACGCATTGGAGCAGATCGTTCTGGGAAGATGCTTTCTCATGCCTTATGCTGTCTGGTCGAGGTCCTTTACCAGAGAGATGACGCGAGAAAGGCATACTTCACTACCATGGCCCTCGGCCAGCTTGAACTTCAAATTCAGCAATTGCGGGAGGTTCGAAGCGATTATTTCGCATCCGGATTTGAGATCCTCCTGAAATGCGAATTCCAGAGCCTTGACCACCGACAAGCCCACGGTAGTATCGTTCTACCACATCCCGAAAAGCATCGAAATTGAACGGCCCTTTATAGTTTGCTGGGCTCGATACTTCCAGGGGAGCTGATTCGAATGAGCTTCCAACCGCCTGCTTTATTTTCGCATAAAGGCCTTCGTGTTTGACACCATCGATCTCAAGATCGAAGAATACGCGCGAAACCATGTGCTCATCATTACTGCCGTATTCCTGGGAGTCCTGGATTAGCTCTCTAAATAGCACCTTTGCTTTTGCCATTTTGATCTCCTCGCCTATGCGCCCGGCACCTGAGCCGGGGGTGGATGTCTAATCTGTTTTATCAAAAAGCGGGACTGGTGAGTTTTACACATCAAGTGTTTCGGTCATTATTGCGCCTTTGTTTCGTCGCCGCCTACTTCACTCTCTTTCTCTTTTGAACCCCATTACAATCCACCAAGCAACCGCATAGACATACCCTATGGCCTTGGGAAAAGCCTTGAAACAAATCCACCGACAAGTGAGCACAGCAACGATAGCGCCAGGAATTGTAATAAGCACAAACGGGGATATGTTTGATGAAGACCACACCCGTTCTCCGCCTATCGTCGATTTAGTTCCGTCCGGATTGACTTTCTCAAATCCTGCCAAAGGGTCAGACTTATCAAAGCGTTCAATTCCGCTCTCATAAAAAAATCCAATCGAACAGACAACAATAACGATCGAAAAAAGCACAAAACTGACCCAAGAGATCAACAATAGAATTCGTCTGCCGCCTTCTGGCAAGGGTGTTGAAAGCGCAGCTTTGAAATCATCAGCCATTCATACCTCATTTCATTTTTTTAAAAGCAGAACTACAATTATGCCTGTGGACCGTAATCGGGGAAGTTAATTCCTATCCACTTCAAAACGTCTTTTTGGTCAAAAAATTCATCGTTTTTGTCTAATTTGAAACTTAATATTTTATTTCCATCATCGTCCTCTGGAATATAAACATATTCACAGCAACTGCTTGAATCTGGGATTATTTTTATTCTCTTCTGTAAAATTTCATAATCTATTTTATCCATTATTTCATGAAGTTCTTGAATAAAAGAACTACTCAAACGTATCTTACTTGGCCATTTTCTAAATTTTCCCCTGAAAACTGCGATGCTACGCAGAAACCTTACAAAGTTTCGACTTTCTCCGTTCGGCATAATGTGAACTCCTTTATAAAGCCAAGTTATTCAAAATCATCAACAGTTAAATCTTTAGTGCTTTCTCTAATAAATTTTATTAGATTGGCAAATTGTTTTCCATTTTCATTTTTTATATGTTCTATATCAATGTGCTTTGTCTCGATCGCCCATTTTATAACATTATTGATTCTGCGTGATCTATCTTTTTTTGTAAAAACCCTATAGCACTCTATCTGTTTATTGTTTAAAAACCCTCTTAATGCTTCACCATCTTCTTCTAACTCTACTGGTTCCTCAAAAAATATATCATATTTAAGCGCGCTAATTATAACTTTATCATCATAAACTGGTGGCGTAATAAAGAGTCCCTTGTCTTTCCCAAGGTCGTCTAAAAATATAAAATATTTTCCCGACGCCTTATTTTTATAAATCAACATACTATCCTCATCTTGACGGCTGTCCATCTTTTGAAATCCAAAAATACTTTTTACAATCAGAACATTGAAATTGAATTTTGTTTATTTCTCTGACAGGTTCCCCAGCTCCAACCACATGCCCTGCTCCCATCGAAAAAATATTAACGCTACCGCAAAATGGACATTTCTTTTTAGCAAGAGATAGTCTTTCAGCCATTATTGAGACCTCATTTTAAAAAAAATATTAAATACAATTTGCGATAAATACATTATCGCAAATTCTTCGCTTGAAGAGACATCATGGTCGAACTGAATCTTGAACTTGAAAGTGTTTGTTGGGGACCCTGGATCATGACCATCAGCACCAAGTTCGTTTGAAATTATTATAGGGGCCGGTCCAAGGACAAGGAGGTGAGCCGACAAGGAGCATAACAGCATTGCCAGGGCGATTCAAGAAGGAGTTTGAGAGGCTGCCAAGCGGTTCGGTGGTCTTTTTTGTTTCCGCAACCACCAACAGCAAGCAGGAGGTGTCGTATGGAAACCCGCAAACCCGAAACCCAGTTCCGCGAGGACGAAATCGCCTACATCAAGCACTTCGACAAGCAGCGCCAGGAGTGGGTGGTGAACCCGCATCCCAAGGTCGGCGGCAGGCTGCGTCTTGCCCACGAAAGCAACGAGGCCCTGTCGATCGAGACCGACATCGTCAAATACGACGGGAACACCGCCGTGGTGAGCGCCATCGTTTCCGCCACCAAAGGCCGTTTCAAGGGCATCGGCATGGCGAGTGTTGAGCGGGACAAGACCCTTGCGCCCGCAATCTTGGAACTGGCCGAGACGAGGGCCATAGCGAGAGCGCTCCGTTTCGCCGGCTACGGAGTGGAATACTGTTCGGCCGAGGAGGTGTCGCACATCGAAAACGGCAACGGCGGTCCGAAGCCAGAACCCAAGGCAGGACAGCCACAGCAGCAAGCGGGTAAACCGGCAGGCCCAAACAGCAACGGCAACGGAAGCAAGCCGGAGACCAGCGGCAAGAACGGCAACGGCAATGGGAACGGCCGGCTGTCCGCCAAGCAGTTCAAGTTCGTCCTGCGGCTGAACGACGAGGCCGGGCGCTCGCGTGAATTTCTGGACGAGGAGTGCCTGCGGATGTTCGGCTGCGGGTGCCAGTATCTCTCCAAACGCGATGCGTCAGCGCTCATCGAGTCCCTGCTGAAGTAGTCCCCCCCTTCCGCTGTTCCATCTTCCCCAAGCAACGCAATAAAGACCCGCGCGACACTTGCGCCTAAACCCACAGGAGGTGAACCATGCCCGAACGAGCCTCGTTCAACAGAATCAACGACGAACTCCACATTAGCCACAGCCAGATCGCGAACTACCTCAACTGCTCGCTGCGCTACCGGTTCCAATACGTCGAGAGCCGACCGCAGGAGCGCGTGAGTATCGCCTTGCCGTTCGGCGGTGCCATCCACGCCGCAGTCGAGATGTTCTACCGCGCGTTGAAAAACCACGGCCGGCTTGAGCCGGTCGAGGCCCTCCATCAACGATTCGAGGACTGCCTTGCCCTGGACCTGGACAATGCCACCACCCCGGTCGTCTTCAAGAAGGACCTGCCGGACAGGGACGGAACCATAGCAATGGGCCGTGCCATGCTGAACGCCTTCCACGCCAGTCTCAACCTGAAAGGGCTGGCCATCGTGGACGTGGAACTTGGGCTGTCGGCCACCCTCTACACCGAGGAGGGCACGGCGACCGACTTCAAACTCTACGGCGTCATCGACCTGCTGCTTCGAGGCGTCGATGGCGAGTTGCTGGTGGTGGACTACAAGACGGCGGCAAGGGAGATGTCCCAGGCAACGGCCGATGACGACGGCCAAATGTCCGCGTATGCGTATCTGCTTTGTGCCTCGGGACACGCCCATCCGAGATCGGAGGTTCGCTGCCGCTTCGATGTCCTGCGCAAGTTGAAGGAGCCGCGCCTGGAATACGTCCACACGCTCCGCAACCCCTTCCACCGCAAACGCTTTGCCCGTGTCGCGTCGGCTGTTCTGGCCGGCATCGAAAACCGGGTCTTCCTGCCGCAGCCCTCATGGCGATGCGCCGATTGCGGCTATGCCGATGCCTGTAAGGACTGGTAGGACGAGACCCTACCCCTACTCTATACTCTTCTACGATGCCCTTCTCCTGGTCCTCTGGGCCAGCGAGAGGGGCATTTTATTTCGGAGGCAAGCGATGCGCGTTGAACGAGTATGCGCGTGGTGCGACAAGCACCTCGGCTGGGTCCAATGGCGGGGGCCGCCCGATCCGTCGAACCGCATCACGCACTCCATCTGTCCGTCCTGTAGCGCCAGATTGGCGCACGATCTGGAACAAATCCAAACCCGAAAGGAGAACGAAAAATGAGATCGACGACGACCTTGGAAAACCTGTTCGAGCGGGTGGAGGCCATCTCCGCCGGAAACTTCGATGAAAGCGTGCCCCTGTCGGACATCGAGTTCGGCAGCCTCAACGAGATGTGGGTTGGGGGCGTGAGCGTCGGGGTTCTACCCCACGCGCAACGGCTTCTCGCCAACCGACTGCGAGTGCCGTTCACCTACTTGGAGCGGTGCCCGGCCGATCTCCAAGCGGAGAACCTCAACTACTGGCTGGCCCAGGAACGCAAGCAGCGTGAGACCCTCTTCCTCCGCTTCGACGGCGGTAAGGATGTCCGGGCCGTCTTCACCGACCGCTACACAGCCATCGACAACCGGGAGGTCCTCTCGAAGATGCTGGCCATCGGGTTCAGGCCCGAACAGGAAATCCAGTTTATGCTCGACGACGGTCTGATGGTGGTGAAGGTGCCGGAATACGCCAACGTGTTCGAGGTGGCGGTAAAGGATGCGGTGGTGCCAGGCATCGCCATCGGCAACAGCGAAATCGGCTTATCGTCCCTGTGCGTCGAGTGCTTCTATCTGCGCCTGGTCTGTGCCAACGGCATGGTCGTTCCGGTCTCGGCGGGCGCTTCCCGTTTCAAGCACGTCAGCCGGCGAGCGTTCGAGGCCCTACCGGAAAACATCCGCCAAGTGGCCGCAAGTTCAATCCGCCGGCAGTCGCAGATGGTCATCTCCGTCAACACGGCTGTTCCGAACCCGATCCAGACCATCGAGACCTTCAGCAAGCGCTTCGGTTTGACGCAGACGGAGGGGGAGATGGTCAAGGCCTCTTGGCAGCAGGAGCCTACCGGGACCATGTGGGGCGTGATTCAGGCATTCACAGGCGCGGCCAGGCATCCGGAACTGAACGAGGAGGCCGCATACCGCCTGGAGAAGGTTGGCGGTCAGGTGCTCGCCTTGGTGGCGTAGCCGTCGGACTCGATCAAGGTTCCATCGTGGGACCTTGAACCATCCCAAAGCCCCTGTCGGAGATCTTGCCGGCGGGGGCTTTTATTTTCGACGAAGGGGGGAACCATGACCAAAGAGGAAAAATCGCGCTACAGCGAGCCTGAAGCGCTCAGGGACATACTCAAACGGGTGCTCTCGGGCAGGAAGTTTAGGCTGGATTGCGGCCACTACGTATCGTTCGGCCACTTCCTGGGCAACGACATCACCATCATCAACGGCAAGGAACCGCAAATCATCTGCTCGCTCTGTGGGCACTGAAAGGGGGCATCCAATGTGCGACCACGACGGACTTGACTGGCAGGACATCGCCATCGCAGCCGCATTGGCTGAAGAGATGGCCGACGAAGAACGCGAGCGGTTGAAGGCGCAGAAGGAGGTGGAGAGGGAGCAGCAAGAAGAAGACGAGTAAGCACGATGCCGGGGAATGACCGTCCAGATCGTCCACATCGTCCGATGGGCGGTCAGGGCGATGACAACCACAGATCGAGGGCCGCTCTCCTATCGAGGTCAGCGGCCTTCTCACTTTCAACGCAAAGGAGCGACGCAATGAGAACGAAAATCACGTTGGCTATGGCTGTGTTCATCGGTTTGGTCCTCTGTTCGGCGGCGGTTGCCTACATGCCGGCACTCGTCATCCGGGAATGTCCACACTGCCGAGCGCATGTGGTCGAGGAGCAAACAATCTCCGGAAACACGATAGGCTCGACATTCTGGACTGACGGCAAGCGCGAGGCAAAGATGCTGCCTGACCATCCGGCGCTGGTGAAATGCCCTGCGTGCTCACGGCTGTTTTGGGTCGAGGAGGCGAAGGAAGTGGACTCCGGTTTCGATGCGGCGAAGGGCAAACCGCAAGTGATGGCACCGACCGGGCAAGAACTGCTGGGCTATCTGGCAGACCAGACCTTGCCCAAGGACAAGGAGGCGTATCTTCGGATTCACGTATGGTGGGCCGCGAACGATGCCTGGCGCAGGATGCCGAACTCGAAGCCGGCCTTCTCCAAGGACCAGGTGAAGAACCTCGATGCCTTGTCGGCGCTTCTGGATGAGTCGGAGCCGGGCGAGCGCATCCTGAAGGCCGAGATTGCGCGTGAGTTGACTCGATTCGACGACTGCCTGCTGCTTTTGTCCTATCAGTTCGGCGAGGACTACGACCTAACCGTGAACTTCATCAAGAGCCTGGCTCAAGACCAGGTCCAGGGAGTCCGAGCATTCCCTCGTTCAAAATGAGCCGGTCCGGCGCTGAAAAAGCGCTGATGAAATGCCTGAAAACGGCCGATAGTAAAGAAGTGGTAGTGTAGGTAGTGGAGAAGCGAGATGGTCTACGTAGGCTTGGATGATTTCTCCGGCATGATGGCAGAGGTGGACTTCGAGGAGGACACCTCTGCCTGGCTCATCGAGGTGGAAAAGGAGCCAGGAGGCCAATGGCTCGAAAACGCCCTTCTCCTGAACCCCTATCTGTCCAAATCAGAAGCCGTTAGGGACCTTGTCAACGCAACGCTGGGGGATGTATCGCAGGTCATCACGATCTCAAGCCGTAGGCGCTCCTACGACGCGCTGAAGGCGATTCTGCTGGCGTTATGGCTTGCGCATTTAATGGGCGCCCCGGTCCGCTATTCTCGCCGGAAGATCGACTACGTCCGGGATTCCCGCTACGGCAAGGTGTTCTTCAAATACGACCGAATCATTCCGCTGGTCGACACGCTGGAGAGCCTCGGCTTTATCAAGCAAAGATTGGGATGGAGCGATAGCCGGTCAGGCATAGGCCGGCAGACGCGCATGTGGGGCACGGTCAAACTCTGGAACCGCTTCAGGTGCTTTGGCATCGAGGGCCACACCGCAGTTTTGCCACCGGAGCGGGAGGAGGTCATAATCCTGCGGGATGGAGACCGGGAGATTGCCTACCGGGATACGCCAGCCATCCGTGAGCAACGAGAGCAACTGCGGGACTACAACGACTTCGTCAAACGGCACTCCATAACCGTAGACCTGCCGGCCACGTGCGAAATAAGCAATGAGTTTCTGGCGGGGTGGCTGCTGAACAACCTGCTCACCAACCGGGCAAGCCTCATCCAGTGCCTGCTACGACCAGCAACACTCTACACCAACTCCTACACTATTCCAGTCCTTCCACCACACCACCACTATCCAGCACCACACTTCACTACCAAACACTCTGCTACTCTACTTCTATCCTATCACTATCTACTACTATCCATTACTGATACGGATTTGCGTAAAGCCACTATGGGATTGAATCTACACGAGGTCGGAATTTCGTATCTGACCTTCCTGGACTACCTGAAAAGCCTGATGCTCAACATCGCCAGCCAGGAGGATTCTCTCACGGCAAGCCGGATGCTCAACCAGTCGTTTCTGCTGAAGGACATCGGAGCAGACCGGCTGGTGTTCCGACTGAACAGCGAGACGCTTTACCGGGTCTATAGCCGGGGCTCCTTCTCGTATAATGGCCGGGCCTATGGCGCTCTTCATCAGAACCTCCCGAAGCACATGCGGCCGTTCATCCGCATCAACGACAGGCCCACGCTCGAACTGGACTTCTCAGCCTACCACATCCTCATGCTCTACCACCACGAGGGCATCGACTACACCGAGGACCCTTATACGAAGCCGGGCGGCCCGGAAATGCGCGACATCTTCAAGGCCGTCGGCCTGGTGGCCATCAACGCCGTCAGCCCCCAATCGGCTTATGGAGCCATTCGGCAGGAGTTGGAGCGGAGAGGCATCCCGCTTCCGCAGATGGAGCGGCCACTGGTTTCGCTGGTTGAGATGTTCCGGTCAGCGCACAAGCCAATCGCAAAGCACCTGTTTTCCGATGCCGGTATCTGGCTCCAGAACCTCGACAGCCACATCATGAACGATATCCTGCTACGCTTGATGGAGAGGGACATTCTTGGCCTGCCCGTTCACGACAGCGTCATCGTTCAGCGCGAGCACGAGGAGGTCTTGCGCGAGATCATGATGCGGGAATACGAGGCCGTGATGGGCTTCAGGCCAAGGCCACCGGAGAGGAAGGGGTAAAGTTTCAGGGATTCCAGCCGATTTATCAAAGTTGGGAAGCCAGAATCTTGAGGGCTTCTCGGTCTCAAATCTATGATAAGGAGGTGGTGGAGAGGTTTTTTGAAATCGATGAGTAGGAGGTGTAGTATGGTTGTCCAAAATCCCAGGAGACTCGTTATAGGCCCAATGGGAGTCGGGATTCGATCGTTTGACAGCAACGCCAAGGGGCTGCCCAACGAGAGGAGCCCCGGCGACACATGGGCAGCGAGGCTGACAGGTATTGGACGCAGGCGGAGGTAGCCGAGAGATGGAGATGCTCGGAGGCCAACATCAAGAATCTTCGTGAGCGTGGCCTCATCGGTTTTTTCCAGTTCGGACGGTCCATCCGCTATCTCCAACAGGACATCGTCGAATTCGAGAACCAACACACCAAGCAAAGGAAAGGAGGTGCGCCACCCAAGGCGAGAAGCGCTGTAAGAAAGCCTGATGTATCGCCCGCCTCGCCACGGCAATGGAGGATTTGACATGGCGAAAAAGAATCATCACCTGGTTCGGCGGGGTGATGTTTGGTATTTAACCGTGGTGGCAGGGGGGCGGCGCATAAAAAAGGCGCTGTCCTCCTCCATCACGGAGGCCAGACAACTCCGCAACGAACACCTTGAGCAGATACGGATCACCGGGGACATCCAGAAACCGGAGCCTGCCAAGCCATGCCCTTTGTTCGGGGAGGTGGCGCAGAAATGGGCGAAGGTGAAGGAGAAGAAGGTGAAGTCCTCGACGCTGAAGGACTACCGATCTGCGATGAACATTTACGTCCTACCGCGATTCGGGAACGTCCCTATTGACAAGATTTCCTACGGGGATGTCGAGGTGTTCATCAGCGAGTTGAAGTGTAGCGCCAAGCGGATCAACAACATCCTGGTGCCCATGCGGGCGTTGATGAAGTTCGCGTTCAAGGACGGGCTGATCGAAAAGAACCCAATGGCGTTGGTGGAGAACCTGAAGGTCGTGAGGCCATCCATCAACCCGCTGTCCATGGACGAGGTCCATAAGTTCCTGGCTGCGGTCAGGCCGTTCTACAATCCGTTCTTTATCGTCGCCTTTTTTACCGGGATGCGCTTTGGCGAGATGGCCGGGCTCAAGTGGCAGAACGTGGATTTCAAACTCGGCGTGGTGAAGGTTCAGGAGACACGAGTGAGAGGAGAGGAAGGCCGGCCCAAGACCAAGGGGTCGGTGCGGGACATCAAGATGCTTCCGCCGGTCGTTGAGGCGTTCAGGGAGCAGCGCAAAATCACGATGGGACGCTCGGACTACGTTTTCCTGAACAAGTTCGGACGGCCGCTTCTGCCCAACTCGATCCACTTCCACGTCTGGAAGCCAGGTCTCAGGAAAGCCGGCCTCAAGGTGCGGTCCCTCTACCAGACACGGCACACCTTCGCCACGCTGATGCTGGATGGCGGTGAACTTCCTGGATGGGTCCAGAAGATGATGGGCCACGAGAGCCTGAAAATGATTCTGGAGCGATACTACTCGTACATCAAGAACTATGAGCGCGATGACGGCCTGGCGTTCATGGAAAAGGTCTACAGGCCGAGCCAGAACCACCAGAAGCAGGAAGAGGGGGAAAAGGGAACAGCGAAAAATCTGACCCCAAATTTACCCCAAAATGAAAAACGGGAATCGGCTTGATTCCCATCTTCCTGTAATCATTTATTATTTTTTTCTAAATAATGGTGGAGGCGGCGGGAGTCGAACCCGCGTCCGAAAACATTCCACCCAAGCATCTACGTGTGTATCCCGGATATTAAGTCTCGCCTCATGTGACTCCTCCAGGCGGGATGCACAATCGGCCAGCCCACTAAGGTTCGCCGTCCCGGCCGCAGGCGCACCGGAACCGCTATCCCGCTAGTCGACGCCCTTTACCGGATCTGCAGGAGAGGACCCGGCAGGACGGTAGCTGCGCTAGGCAGCTACGGCGTACGCATAATCGTCTGCGATTATGTTTAGCCCCATCAGGATTTACGAGCCGACAGGACGCTCGACACGCAGCTTGAATTTCATTGTCCCCGTCGAAACCGTATCGCCCCCAATAGCACAAGCATTACGCTCGAGGCTGAAAGCTGGACGACGACGTCCTCGTCCAGCTTTCAGAAATGGGAGAGTATTTAAAAGAACGTTTAAATAGAAAATAATGTATTCCTGAGGGTTTGTCAACATAAGGGGGCGTATCGTCAGGGCTTTGCTCAAGGCAGCTAAAGGATCAGCGCTGTTTGCGGGCGCGGTCGACCTCGCGTTTCTGCTCGCGCTCACGGATGCTGTGGCGCTTGTCGAACTCGCGCTTGCCCTTGACCAGGGCGATGACGACCTTGGCCTTGCCCTTTTTGAAATAGATCCGCAGGGGCACCAGAGTGTGGCCCTGCTCGTTGACCTTGGCGTAGAGGCGCATGATCTCGCGTTTGTGCAGGAGCAACTTGCGCACCCGCAGCGGTTCGTGATTGTTGTAGTAGGCGAACGGGTAGGGGCTGATGTGAACCTGGTAAAGCCAGACCTCCCCGTCTTTGACTTTGGCGTAAGCGTCCTTGAGGTTCACCTTGCCCATCCGCATGGACTGGACCTCGGTGCCGGTCAGCATGATCCCCGCTTCGTATTGGTCGACGATGGTATAGTCGTGGCGGGCCTTGCGGTTTTCCGAAACGATTTTGATGGGGGAAGTGTCCATTTACGTCTTCAGAGCCTGCCGGTGGTTGGTCATGAATTCCCCGAAAGCGCTGCGCACGACGCCGAGAACTTTCAAAGCGGTCGGCTGCTTCAACACTTCCTGCACCGCCTCACGGCTGTCAGCGGCGCTGATCGCACGCACCATGCGTTTGACCACGGGGATGGCCGCCGGGTTCATGCTGAGCTCATCGAAGCCCATGCCGAGCAACAGGGGGGCATAGAGCGGGTAGCTGGCCATCTCCCCGCACATGCACACCTTGATGCCCCGGTCCCGGCCCACGTCTGCGGTGTGCTTGATCAGGCGCAGCACCGCCGGGTCCAGCGGCTGGTAGAGATGCGACACTTGCTTGTTGCCGCGGTCGATGGCCAACGCAAACTGGATGAGGTCGTTGGTCCCGATGCTGAAGAAATCCACCTCCCGCGCCAGCAGGTCCGCCATGACCACCGCCGATGGCACCTCCACCATGATTCCCACCGGGATGTCGCGTCGGTAGGGCAGGCCGTCTTTTTCAAGCGACTCGGCTGCTTCGTCCAACAGGCGCTTCGCCTCGCAGATTTCGAAATAGATCGAGATCATCGGAAAAATAATGCGCACCTCGCCCAGCACGGCTGCCCTCAGAATGGCCCGCAGCTGAACCTTGAACACCTCCGGCCGCCGCAGGCAATAGCGGATGGCGCGCAGGCCGAGGGCGGGGTTTGCTTCGGCGGGACCGGTGTCCAGGGACATGGCCTTGTCGCCGTTGATGTCCAGGGTGCGGAAGGTGACCGGCCGGGGCGCCATGACCTCGATGACATCCTTGTACCCCTCGAGCAGTTCGTTTTCGGAAGGGAAGGTGGCGCGGTTCAGATACTGGAACTCGGTGCGGTACAGACCGATTCCGTCGCCGCCGTAGTTCAGGACCGAGACGACCTCCTCGGGCAGCTCGATGTTGCCCATGATGTCGATGTGCAGACCGTCGCGGGTTCTGGCCTCCAGGTGGCTTTCGCGGGTGAGCACGGCGCGATAGCGCTCGTAGCCGATCTGGAGTTCCTGATAGTCGATCAGGGTGCCCTCGGAAGGCCGTGCAATCACCACCCCGGCCGTGCCGTCGACGATGATGATGTCGTCGTTGCGGATCTCGCGCGTGGCCGTCTCCAGGCCGACCACGGCCGGAATTTCCAGGCTGCGGGCGATGATGCCGGTGTGGGAGGTCTTGCCCCCCAAATCGGTGATGAAGCCCTTGATGCGCTCGAGGTTGATCTGGCTGGTGTCCGCCGCCGAGAGGTCGTGCGCCACCAGGACCACGCGCTTGTCGATGCTGCCGATGCTCTCGACCTTGGCGCCGGTCAGGTTGCGCATGACCAGGTTGGAAACATGCGTGATGTCGGACATTCGTTCCTTGAGATAGGTGTCCGGCATTTCATGGAAGACGGACATGATCTGGTTGACCACGGTCTTGAGGGCCCACTCGGCGTTGACGCTCTCCTTTTCGATGGTTTCGATTGTCCGGCCATAGAGCAGCTTGTCGTTCAGGAGCACCACGTGGGTTTCGAGGATGTGGCCCTTTTGAAGCTCCGGCGGGCTGTTTTCGATTACGGACTGAAGCTCGTGCTTGGCGGCCTGAACGGCGGATTTGAAGCGCTTGATCTCGCTCTTCACCTTGTTCGCAGGCAGGGGGTAGCGGTCGATCACGTCCACCCCTTCGCGGTCGACGTGATAGGCCTTGCCGATGCAGATGCCCGGCGAGGCATTGATGCCTTTCAACACGAGCTCTTGGGTTCGGGGTCTTTTCATCCGCTGTTATTCCTCAAAACCGGTTTCGATCAGCCGAGCCAGGGTCTCGAGCACCAGGCGATCGGCCGGGTCCTCGGCCGCCAGGGTCAGCCGTGCCCCCCGGGCACACCCTAAAGCGAGCACGTCCATGATGCTCGTGGCGTCGGCCTTCTCTTCACCGAAAACGACCCAGATGCGTGATCTCGCCTCTTGCGCGGCCCGGGCGAACCGGGCCGCCGGCCGCGCGTGGAGCCCGAGTTCGTTCACGACGGTGACGTTTCTGGTCAGGTGGTTGCTGAGTGCCACGCGGCTGCCTGCATCATCGATGCCGTCGCGCCCGATTCGACCGTTTACAGTGTCCATCCGGCAATGGTGGATTATGGTTCATGTCAAGGCCGCAGCGATTTTGCAACCGGAGGCGCAGTGGGTCACCGCCGAGGATTGCGACGAGCGAGAACGCCGGCCTGGGCCGAAAGGCGCCGTTATTGGATGGACACTATTAGTTGACCCCTTTATCGAACGAGTTGCGTAAATCTATAGATCAATCCGTGCGCGTTGACAAGACTTCAGGCGGCTGCTACTGCTTGATGATTCAGATTGAACCGACAACCGTGGAGGTTTTATGAGCGAAACGGTGTTGATTTTCGGCAAAGACAAGTGACCCTTTACCCGTTCGGCTCGTGAAGCCTATATCAAAGAAGGCCGCCAGGTGAACTACGTCGATGTTCTGGGCAATCCGCAGAGCCTGCAGGAGATGCTGCGTCATTCAGGGGGTAACCGTCGCGTGCCGGTAATCGTCGACCGGGGCAAGGTGTCGACCGGCTTCGACGGCGGTTCCTGAAGGGTTTGAACTGTTTCGGCGGGACGCCGAAACCCGACTCGGAAAGAACGCTATGGCGGCAAGCTCCTCGGAACGAAGCGGTCGGCTGCGGCGGGATGCGGGCCGCGATGCGTCCCCGCGGCAGGTGCCTGACGGCATGGGCGCGCTGCAGCGCCAAAACGAGTATCTCTGGGCCCTGCACGAGACCTCGCTGGGGTTGATCGACCGGCTGGACAAGGAGGAGCTGCTCGAAGCCGTGCTGCACCGGGCCGCGCGCATGACCGGCACCGAGCACGGGTTTATCTACCTGCTCGACGCCGACGAGAACCGTATGCAGATGCGGGTGGGCATGGGGTTCTTCAAGGAGCAGCTGGGCCTGAGCGTGCGCCCGGGGGAAGGCCTGGGCGGCCGGGTGTGGCAGGATCAGACCGTTCTCTTGGTGGACGACTATCACCGTTGGCCCGGGCGGCTGGCGGGCAAGTCTTTGGATCGGCTGCGCAGCATCGTCGGCATTCCCTTAAAGTACCGGGGCCGGGTGGAGGGCGTGATCGGCCTGGCGCACGTGGAGGTGCACAAGGGTTTCCAGGCCGAGGACATCGTCGTGCTCGAACGGTTCGCGGAGCTCGCCACCGTGGCCCTCGACAAGGCACGGCTTTACGCGGAGGCCCGCTGCGAGCTGGCTGAGCGCAAGCGCACTGAGGAGATCCTGCGGGATAGCGAGGCGCGCTACCGTCTGCTGCTCGAGTCCTCGCCGGACCCGGTGGTGGTGTACAGCACGCAGGGCGAGGCCCTTTACGTGAACCCGGCCTTCGAACAGACGTTCGGGCTCCGGCGCGAGGAGCTGCTGGGCAAGCAGATCGATTTTGTGCCCGAAGAAAACTGGCCGGAGACCCGCGCGGCGATCGAGAACATGATGCAGGGCGAGAAGATCCAGCTGTTCGAGACCCGCCGCCGCACCCGTGACGGCCGCACCCTGGACGTGCAGCTGAGCTCTACTCTGTTCTTCGACCACGACGGCCGACCGGCCGGTAACATCGTGACGCTGCGGGACATCAGCGCCCTGAAGCGCGTCGAGCACGAGCTGCTCAAGTACCAGACGCAGCTGGAGGACCTGGTGGCGGCCCGCACGACGGAGTTGGCCAGTGCCAATGCCCGCATGGCTCAGGAAGTGGTAGGGCGCAAGCGCACGGAAGCCAATCTCCGCAAACGGGAAAGGGAGCTCAAGGCCCAGTCCATGCATTTGCAGGAAGTCAACACCGCCTTGAAGGTTCTCTTGCGGCAACGCGAGGGCGACCGCAAGGAGTTCGGCGAGATGGTGGTGTCCAACACCCGTGAGCTGATCAGCCCCTACCTCGAACAACTGAAAAAGAGCCGCCTGACGTCGATGCAGCGCGCCATGGTCGACATTCTGGACGCCAATCTCGAGAACATCATCTCCCCGTTCATCAGCAAACTCTCCAGCCGCTACGCCAACCTCACCCCGACCGAGATCCGTGTGGCCGGCCTGGTCAAGGAGGGCAAGACCAGCAAGGAGATCGCCGAGCTGCTCTATCTTTCCAAGAACACCATCCTCTTCCACCGGCACAACATTCGCACCAAGCTAGATCTTCGAAAAAGCAAGAAAAACTTGCGATCTCACCTGCTCGGGCTCGAAAAATAGTGGGTAATTACCGCTATTAAGCTACTATTTTATCTAATGCAATAAAGTATTGACTAAACATAAAACATCTTATAGAAATCACTTTACGAAATGAATTCTATTCATTCAAATGCCCGGTTATTTTACCCATTTTACAAAATCGGATCAGGGGTTCAGGCGCATCGTGAAGAGTGCCTATCCAAACATGGTGGATTTCGGTTCAGGCCATGGCCGCAGCGATGTCGCAACCGGAGGCGCAGTTGAGCACCGCCATGGATTGCGACGCAAGAGAACGCCGGCATGGGCCGAAAGACGCCGTTTATGGATGGGCACTAGTTGTATTTTTCGACGAATTTCACGTAGGACTGAATGTCCGCAAGCTTCTTTTCGATGTCCGCAAGCTTTTTAGCCTTGTCGGCGGCGGCCATCGTATCGTTGCTCTGGAGTTTCATCCTCTCCTTGGCCATGTCGATCTCCATGATCGGCAGCAGCTGGTGGTTGGACGAATCCTGGAAGGGCGCCCAACCGGAGCTCATACCGGCCAGCACCGTGCGCTCCTTCTCCTTGTCGGTCCCAATGCGGCCGTAGGCCAAGAAGAACCCCTTGATCTTGCTCTTCCACTCCTTGGAGAGGTCCTTGCGCCACACCATGGGGTCGCTCGGGATCAGAGGGCTTTTCCAGATGGCGCGGACGTTCTTGATCTGCTCAGGGTGGGCCTTCGCAAACTTATCCCAGTTCTCGGTGTTGTTGGTGGCGAAATCCACCTGCTTGTTGGCCACCGCCATCAGGTTGGTCTCGTGGTTGGCGCTGCGCATCAGTTTGAAGTGCTTGGCCGGGTCGATCCCGCGCTGGCCCCAGATATAATAGGTGGGGATGAGGTTTCCGGAGGTGCTGTTGGGGTCCCCGTTGCCGAAGGTGAGGTTCTTGCCGTCACGGAGGATCTCGTCGATGCTCTGGTAGGGGCTGTCCTTGTGTACAACAATGAGCGACCAGTACCCCGGGTTGCCGTTGACATCCACGGTCTGGACGAAGACCTCCCCGCCGGCACGGTTGACGGCCTCGATCGCGGATTTGTTGCCGAACCAGGCGATCTGAACCTTGTTGAAGCGCATGGCCTCGATCACGCCGGCATAGTCGGGGGCGATGAAGAGCTTGACCGGGATGCCCAGATGCTTTTCCATGTCTGCCCGGAAAGGCTCGAACCCCTTCATCGCGGAGGAGGTCGATTCGGTGGGGATGATGCCGATCGTAATCTCCTTCAGCTCTTCGGCCGCGCGCGCGGCACCGGCCGCCAGCACCAGCGCAGCCACCATTCCAACCAACAGCCAACTCAGTTTTTTCATTTTCGGGCTCCTTCTCGTTTGGGTGATGGGTCAATTCCGATTCAACCGGCAACGGTAGAACCGATAGGGAAAAAAGAGGGTTATGCCCCCGCAGCAATGGCGGCGGGCTGCCTGCAGACGCCAAGATCCAGCGGAGTGGTCCCGTCGAGATCGATTTCGGCGGAAGGGATATTATAGATGTTGCGCAGCGCCGTGGGGGTGAGATCGGCGCTGGGGCCGTCGTATACCACCCGGCCCTCCTTCATGGCGATCGACCGCGGGCAATACTGCAACGCGAACTGGACCTGGTGCAGGCTGACCAGAACGGTGACCCCGTCCTGCTGGTTCAGGGCCGTGAGGCATTCCATGACGCAGCGGGCAGACTCGGGATCCAGGGAGGCGATGGGCTCGTCGGCCAGAATGATCCGGGCACGCTGCTCCATGGCGCGGGCGATCGCCGCGCGCTGCTGTTGACCGCCCGAGAGCGTGCTGGCTCTCTGGGCGGCGTATTCCGCGAGGCCGACACGGCCCAGGGCGTTCATGGCGCGCAGTTTCTCCTCGCGGCTAAACCAGGCCAGCAGGCTGCGCCAGGTGCCCACGCGGGCCAGCATGCCGGCCAGCACATTGGTGATCAGCGGCAGTCGGCCCACCAGGTTGAACTGCTGGAAAATAAATCCGACCTCGGAGCGGATGCTGCGGATGTCGGGGGATACGACACCGTTTTTTTGGACCTCACGGCCGAAAATGCGGATGACCCCCGAGCCGCGATCTCCCGCGAGCAGCCCAGAGACATGCCGCAGCAAGGTCGACTTGCCCGAGCCGGAGGGGCCGATCAGGGCCACCATCTCGCCCGGGGTCACGCGAATCCCGACTCGGTTTAGCGCCCGGCGTTTGCCGAAGGTTTTGTTGACGGTTTCAATCTCGATGGCGGCCGGCTGAGAGTCTGAAATCCGCATGGTCTATATCCTTCCTGAAAGGGTGTCGCCGATGACAGGGTGAGTGTGACCACCCCAAATTAGGTGCATATTAGGATTCAGTGTTTTTTCGGTTGAATTTTATGCGTGAGCGGGAGAGGTTCGACGGGAGATCGTACGATTGCAGTTTTTTAACCCGCGGCTAATTCGCTGGTAACAGAGACGAACTATCGTGTGCATCCAATGCCGGTCCGCCGGGGCGGGCCGTTCACTCCAGCCGGGCTGCTTGTGGGCCCACCTGTGGAAGGAAGGACATCATGACCAGCAATCCCTGCCGTCTCTGCTCCCTGGGAAACTCGGACAAGAACAACTCCACCTGCCTCAAATGCGTCAAGCGGGTCGCCTACGTGGCCACAATCGATCGGGAGCTGAACTTCGCCGCTTGCCGATCCGAGCTGCACGCCACAGCGCCGCGCTGCCCGATAATTTCCCGTCAGGCCTATTTTCTGTCGGTGAGTCCCGAAATATACTATGAATGAAATAGACCACCGGTCTGCAGCTATAGGAAATGGACACTGAAAATGGGCGAATGTCCGGGCTAACTCAATCTGAGTCTTATTCTAACGCCGCGCTAACACTTGCAGCTTAGGCTTCGTTCAATTTTTTCCTCGTTTCGAAAGGAACTTAGGGGACCATGTCGCCTTTGACCCTGTTTACAGTTTTGATTCTGCTCTCGGTGGCCGGGTATTACTACGGCAAGCGCAGGGCGTTCGCCCTGGACGGGGGGCCGGGCGCGTCCGTCAGGCTCCACTCCCGGCCCACCTACCATGGGGCGCTGGCAGCCCTGTGGTGCGCAATTCCGGCGGTGTGCGTGTTTGCGGCTTGGCTGCTGTGTGAAACCCAGATCATCACGCATCTGGTCATATCCGGGCTGCCCGATGCCGTGCGCGGGCTGCCGGCGGACCGGATGAACCTGGTCGTCAATGACATCCGCAATATCGTGGCGGGCAACGTGGTCGCGGCCACGGTTGACCCGGCCATGCAGGCCGCCGCGGACCACTACCGCAGCCTCAAGGCCACCAGCCATGCCGGCCTGGCGGTCACAACACTGTGCGTGGGGATCGCCGCCCTGCTGATGGTTCGCAGCCGCATCGTGCCCACCCTGCGGGCCCGCAACCAGGTCGAGTCCATCATCACCGTTCTGTTGGTCGCCTGCTCCACCATTGCCATCTTCACCACGCTCGGTATCGTGCTTTCGGTGCTCTACGAGTCGATCCTGTTTTTCCGTGTCGTCCCGGTGACCGAGTTCCTTTTCGGCCTTGACTGGAGCCCCCAGATGGCCATCCGGGCCGACCAGGTGGGTTCATCCGGGGCCTTCGGTGCCGTGCCTGTTTTTGTGGGAACGGCGCTGATCTCCGCCATTGCCATGGCCGTCGCGGTGCCCATCGGGCTGATGTCCGCCATCTATCTGTCGGAATATGCCGGCAAGCGCTTGCGGGCGGTCGTCAAACCCCTGATCGAAGTGTTGGCCGGGATTCCCACCGTGGTGTACGGGTTTTTTGCCGCCTTGACCGTGGCGCCCCACATCCGCGGGATCGGGCAGTGGGTGGGGCTGAATGTCGCATCGGAGAGCGCCCTGGCAGCCGGCCTGGTCATGGGGGTCATGATCATTCCCTTCGTTTCGTCTCTGTCCGACGATTTCATCAACGCTGTGCCCCAATCCCTGCGGGACGGGGCCTACAGCCTGGGGGCCACCCGGTCCGAAACCATTCGCCAGGTGATCCTACCGGCGGCCATTCCGGGGATCATCGGCGGTGTTCTGCTGGCCGTGTCGCGGGCGATCGGCGAGACCATGATCGTGGTCATGGCGGCCGGGCTCTCGGCCAACCTGACGGTGAATCCGCTTCAGGCTGTCACCACGGTGACCGTGCAGATCGTCACCTTGCTCGTGGGCGACCAGGAGTTCGACAGTCCCAAAACATTAGCCGCTTTCGCCCTGGGGCTCGTGCTGTTCGTGATCACCCTGTGCCTCAACGTCATCGCCCTTTACGTGGTGCGCAGATATCGCGAGCAATACGAATAGCCCCAGCATTCGTTAAAAATTTTCCACCGCTCACATGTGACAACCATGAACGACAACGAGACTCGGCTTCGAACCATCGACATCGTCAAGCAGGGGCTGGCCAAGCGCTACCGCGCCGAGCGGCGCTTTCGCCTTTACGGGCTTTCCGCCATCGTGCTCAGCATCACGGCCCTGGCCCTGCTCTTCGTCAGCATCATCGGCAACGGCTACACGGCCTTCTGGCAGACCCGGATCCGCCTTGACATCACCTTCGATGCGGAGGTGCTGCAGCGGGACACCCTGGCAGGCGCCGACTACGCCGCACTGGTTCGGACGGCGCTTCAAAAGATGTTTCCCGAGGTTAAAAGCCGGCAGGAGCGCCGCCTTCTCAACGGGTTGATCAGTTCGGGCGCGGCCTATGAACTGCGTGATTTGGCTCTTAAAGACCCCGATATCGTGGGGAAAACCGTGTCGTTGTGGCTGTTTGCCGACGACGACATCGATATGATCGTCAAGGGCCAGTTCAGCCGGGATGTGGCCGAGGAGAACCGGCGGGTCTCCGACCAGCAGCTCGCCTGGCTCGACCGGTTGAGCGCCGAGGGTCGGGTCGAGGAGCAGTTCAACCTCACCTTCTTCCGGTCGGGGGATTCGCGCGAGCCGGAGCAGGCGGGGATCTGGGGTGCGGTCATGGGGTCCTTTTTCACCCTGGTCATCACCCTGGTTCTCTCGTTTCCCATCGGCGTGGCGGCCGCCGTCTATCTCGAGGAGTTTGCCCGCAAGAACCGCTGGACCGACCTGATCGAGGTCAACATCAACAACCTGGCGGCGGTGCCCTCGATCGTCTTCGGCCTCCTGGGGCTTGCCGTCTTCCTCAATTTCTTCGGCCTGCCGCGATCGGCGCCGCTGGTGGGCGGGCTGGTGCTCACCCTGATGACACTTCCCACCATCATCATCGCCAGCCGCTCGGCGCTCACATCGGTGCCGCCCTCGATCCGCGAGGCCGCCCTCGGGGTGGGGGCTTCGAAGATGCAGATGGTGGTGCACCATGTGCTGCCCCTAGCGGTGCCGGGCATGCTGACCGGCACCATCATCGGCATGGCCCGGGCCCTGGGGGAAAGCGCCCCGCTGCTCATGATCGGCATGGTGGCCTTCATCGTGGACATCCCCAAAGGGGTCTTCGACCCGGCCACCGTGCTTCCGGTCCAGATCTTCCTCTGGGCGGACAGCCCGGAGCGGGCCTTCGTGGAGCGCACCTCGGCCGCCATCATCGTGCTGCTGGGCTTTTTGCTGGTGATGAATGCGACGGCCGTCATCCTGCGCAAAAAATTCGAGCGGCGCTGGTAATCCATTCCTGAACCGAATTCAAACGAGACGCTCATACGCGGCTAATAATACCCCCCTATTTTCCGGATCATCGATCGGAGATATCCGTTTCGAGTTATGTCAATTAAAAACAGCGCAACACCACAAGGAGGAAGCATGAAGAAAGCAGTCATCGTCACCCTGGCCGCAGTTTTTGTGGCGGCAACCCTCGGAACCGGCTTCGCCCAGCAGAGGGACTACATCAGCATCGTCGGGTCGTCGACCGTCTACCCCTTCTCCACTGTCGTGGCGGAAAAGTTCGGCAAGATGGGATCGTTCAAGACCCCCAAAATCGAATCCACCGGCACCGGTGGCGGGTTCAAGCTCTTCTGCGGCGGTGTGGGCGTCCAGCACGCCGACGTCTCCAACGCTTCGCGGGCCATTAAAGCCTCGGAGTTCGAGACCTGCCAAAAGAACGGAGTAACCGACATCGTCGAGGTCAAGATCGGCTACGACGGGATCGCCGTGGCCAATTCCAAGAAAGCCCCGGTCCTGAAGCTCTCCCGCAAGGACCTCTTCATGGCCCTGGCCAAGGAGGTCCCCGACGCCCAGGGCGGCAAACTGATCCCCAACCCCTACAAAACCTGGAAAGAGGTGAACGCCGCGCTGCCGGCCGTTAAGATAGAAGTCCTCGGTCCTCCGCCGACCTCCGGCACCCGCGACGCCTTCCTCGAGCTGGCCATGGAAGCGGGGGCCAAGAAGTTCGAGATGTTGAGCAAGCTCGCCAATGAGGACGGCAAGAAATTTCAGGCGGTGGCCCATACCATCCGCGAGGATGGCGCCTACATCGACGCCGGCGAAAACGACAACCTGATCGTGCAGAAGCTCGATGCCAACCCCAATGCGCTCGGGATTTTCGGCTTCAGCTTCCTCGACCAGAACCTGGATAAGCTCCATGGGTCGCTGATTGACGGGGCCCAGGCGGAATTCGACAGCATCGCCAGCGGCAAGTACCCCCTGTCCCGGCCGCTTTTCTTCTATGTGAAGAAGGCCCACGTCGGTGTCATCCCGGGCATCAAGGAGTTCCTGGCCGAGTTCACCAGCGAAAAAGCCTGGGGCAAGGACGGCTACCTGAGCGAAAAGGGGCTCATTCCCATGCCCGAAGCCGAACGCAAGCAGGTCGCCGAGAGCGTCAAGGCGCTGAAGCCCGTCACCAGCGCGAAGTAAAGTTGAACGGTTTAAAAAGATCGGACGGGCTGGTCACTGAGACTGGCCTGTCCGGTTTATCATTTGGTCTTTACTTGAATGGTTGCTTTCATTAAATTCAGGGGTGTTCAGGGATGTTGTCTCTCACACGATTGGGCGAAGCCGCCCTGGTAGGCACGATGGCTGAAACTGTTGATCAGACGACAAAAGCCGGGAGCACGGGCGCATCCGGCCGGGTCAAACGCGAAAGTCGCGAGACCGTGGGCCGGCAGTTCGTGGAAAACCCGCGGATGTCCTGCCGCCATGTCGACGTCTTCTACGGCGACAAGCAGGCGCTGCAAAACGTCGCCATCGACATCGGGCGCAACGAGGTGCTGGCCATGATCGGCCCCTCCGGCTGCGGCAAGTCCACCTTCATCCGCTGCCTGAACCGGATGAACGACACCATCGAGGGCTGCCGGGTGACCGGCGAGATCCTGCTGGACGGGCTCAATATCCACGACAAGAACGTGGATGTGGTGCCGCTGCGGGCCCAGGTGGGTATGGTGTTCCAGAAGCCGAACCCCTTCCCTAAGTCGATCTACGAAAACATCGCCTACGGGCCGCGTATCCACGGGCTGGCACGGAACAAGGCCGAACTCGACGACATCGTCGAAAACTCCCTCAAGAAGGCCGGGCTGTGGGAAGAGGTCAAGGAGCGTCTCTCTGAACCAGGGACCGGGCTCTCCGGCGGCCAGCAGCAGAGGCTGTGCATCGCCCGCACCATTGCGGTGAACCCGGAGATCATCCTCATGGACGAGCCCTGCTCGGCCCTGGACCCGATCGCCACCTCCGTGATCGAGGACCTGATCGGCGAGCTGCGCGCCCAGTACTCCATCTGCATCGTCACCCACTCCATGCAGCAGGCCGCGCGGGTCTCCCAGCGCACGGCCTACTTCCACCTGGGCGACCTGATCGAGGTCGGCTCCACCGAGCGCATCTTCACCAACCCGCGGCATGAGCTGACGCAGGACTATATCACCGGCCGCTTCGGCTGACGCGGCACGGATTGAATCGCAAGGCCAATGTCGGCGTTGCGCTTTCCCGCCAAGGCGGGACGGTCACTGCGGTCCCGCCTTGGCGGGATACGCCTCGTTCCGCGGGATTCGTGCGCCGTGCCTGCCCCGCTTCAGCGGGGATATTGGGCTTGGGGTGCAGCCGGCGCTCCACGGTCGGTACGTCTGCTTGTGAGGAATTCCGCCGGAAGGGGGTCGCTCATTCGTGGCCGGTCAGAAATGGTGGATTACGGCCCCGGCCAAGGCCGTAGCGATGTCGCCACCGCAGGCGGTGTGAGGCACCGTCGAGGATGGCGACGAGCGAAAACGCAGGCCCGGGCCGCAAGGCGCCGTTTCTGGATGCGCACGAAATCAGGCGGGGTTGGGGCCCCGGGGCAGGTGGATGGTGAAGGTGCTGCCCTCGTTCAGGGCGCTGGCGACGTCCACGTGCCCGCCGTGGGCCTGGGAGATGTGCTTGACGATGGCAAGACCCAGCCCGGTGCCTCCCATGGCGCGGCTACGGGCCTTGTCCACGCGGTAGAACCGCTCGAAAAGCCGCGGCAGGTGTTTGCGCTCGATTCCGATCCCGTGGTCCTGAACGCTGATTTGAATTTCGTCTGTGGTCTGCCGCGCAGCGAGCCGGATTGAGGTTTCGGTGTCGCTGTACTTGATGGCGTTGTCCAGTAGGTTCACCACGGCCTGTTCGATCAGAACCGGGTCCACGACCGCCGCCAGGTTTTCATCACCGGCCAGCTCGATGCGGATGCGCTTTTCATCGGCCCCCGGGCGGCAGACCTGAAGCGCGTTCTGGAAGATCTCCCGCAGCCGGGTTTTTTCCTGCTTCAGTTCGCGGCGCTCCCCCTGGTCCTCGATCCGCGAGAGCATCAACAGATCCTCCACCACGGTCGTCAGCCGGTCGACATGCTTGGCCACGATCCCTAAGAACCGTTTGGCCTCCGCCGGGTTTTCGACGACCCCTTGGTTTAAAGTCTCCACAAAGCCCTTGATGGCGGTCAGGGGGGTCTTGATCTCATGGGAGACGTTGGCCACAAAATCGCGGCGCATGTTTTCCAGCCGGCGCAGCTGAGTGACGTCGTTGAACACGATCAGGGTGCCGATCAGCTCCTGGCCGGCATCCAGAAGCGGGGCGCTGCGGATGTTGAGGACGCGCTCGCCGCTCTGGTAGACGACGATGTCGTCCTCCATGGGCGCCCGGCTGCGCAGCGCCTGGATGATGAACTGCTGCATGGCCATGTTACGGATGGCCTCGGGGATGCTGCGTCCCCGGATCTTTTCGGGCTCCGTTTCGAACCATTTGGCCGCCGCCGGGTTCAGGCTGATCAGCCGCTCCTCGCGGTCCACCGCGATGACCCCCTCCAGCATGCTCGAGAGCACGGCCTCGAGCTGGTTGCGCTGGCTGATGACAGTCTGCATGCGCCCCTCGAGCTGCGCTGCCATGCGGTTGAGAGACTCGGCCAGCCCGGCCAACTCGCCGGAATCGGGGATGGGCAGCCGGTGGGCGAGCTCGCCCTGGGCGAAGCGGGCGGCGCCGCGCTGCAGCTCACCGAGCTTGCGGGCGTATTGACGCGAAATCAGAAGTGTCATCCCGAGAGCCAGCAGAGCGATGGCGGCGCCGATCAGAAAAACCTCAAGGCGGATCCGGGAGAGCTCCGTTTGCACCCGGGAGAGCGGGATGGCGGCGCGGATGACGGCCAGCGGTTGCATTCCCAGCGGGACCGAGACCGCCTGATAGATGATTTTCTGCCGAAGCGTTTCACTGAATCGGGTGGTATGCGCCGACCCAAGGCGGAGGGCCGCGGCCACTTCCGGCCGGCCCGCATGGTTGTCCATGTTCCGGGGGGTGTCCCGCGAATCGCCCACAACCAGCCCGTCGGGGAGGATGACGGTAAAGCGGGTCTCCGAGTTTCGGCCGGCGTTTTTGCAGATCTCGTCGATGATGTCGGTATCGGGCGGGCTCAGGTGCTTTTCGATTTGGGACTCGAGCAGGCGGGCCCGCTGGGTCAGGTCGGTGGCGATCTGGTCGACCAGGAACTGCTCCAGCGAGCGCATGGAGTACCAGCCGGCCGCGAGGAGCGCTCCGAGCGTGATCAGAACGTAGGAGATGAACAGCCGCCACACCATTGCCCGGCGTCGGTTCATGGCTTTTCCTTGAAGCGGTATCCGACGCCGCGCACGGTTTCGATGTAGCTGCCGTGGGCGCCGAGCTTCTTCCGCAGCCCGACCACCTGGACGTCCACGCTGCGGTCGGTGACGGGGTAGTCCCCGCCGCGCACCGCGTCCACGATGTGGCCCCGGGTGAACACCCAGCCCGGGCGCCGCGCCAGCACGTGCAGCAGCTGGAATTCCGTGTAGGTCAGCTCCACCGGCTTGCCGCCCGCCAGCACGGTGCGCCGGCCGGGGTGGATTTCAAGATCGTGGATGGTAATGAAATCGGATTCGCCGACCGGCTCCCGGGAGCGGCGCCGCAGGACGGTTTTGACCCGGGCGATGAGCACGCGTGGGCTGAACGGCTTGGTGATGTAGTCGTCGGCCCCGATTTCGAGCCCGGCAACCACATCCGCGTCTTCACCCTTGGCGGTCAGCATGATGAGCGGCAGGGTTTTGGTCTTGGCATCGGCTTTGAGTGCCTTGGCCACCTCGAGACCGTCGAGGCCTGGCAGCATGAGATCCAGGACCACCAGGTCGAGAGCTTCCCGTTTTGCTTTCTTCAGGGCATCTTCACCGCTGGCTGAGACAACCACCTCATAGCCTTCGCGGGCCAGATGATAGCGCACGAGCTCTAAAATATCCTCTTCGTCGTCGACGACCAGGATGCGTTGTTTTGCCATGGGCAGACACCTCGCGAGAACCTAATTTGCAACATAACGAGTTTGTTCAACACTTTCAAATTATTTATGTTGCGTTGTTTTTGCGCTAGACCTGCGTTAGTTTTCAGTTAGTGCCCACCCATAAACGGCGCCTTTCGGCCCATGCCGGCCTTCTCGCTCTTCCCACTCCTCGGCGTAGACGCACTACGCCTCCGGTTGCGAAATTGCTGCGGCCTTGGCTTGGACCGAAATCCACCACTTCTGGATGAACACGGATAGCTCTGATTGGAAAGTGAATGGGCCGATGAATCTTTTGCTCGACATGCTGCGCGAATCCTGGCATCTGCTGCTAGATGCCTCGGTGTACATCCTGTTCGGCCTGCTGGTGAGCGGGCTGTTCCGCGTGTTTCTCAACCCCGATACGATCGGCCGCCACCTCGGGACCGGGCGTTTTGCCTCGGTGTTCAAAGCGGCTCTGATAGGCGTGCCGATCCCGCTTTGAAGCTGCGGGGTGCTGACCGCGGCCGTGTCGCTGCGGAAACAGGGTGCCACCAAGGGCGCTACAACGGCCTTCATGATCTCCACGCCGGAGTCCGGGGTGGACTCCATTGCGGTGACCTATGCCCTGCTGGACCCCGTCATGACCGTGGCTCGGCCGCTGGCCGCGTTTGTCACGGCGTTCGCGGCCGGCATCGCAGAGAACCTCTTCAGCTACCGCGGCGGGGCCGTCGCCATTGTCGCCCATCACCCCTGCCCGGTGGACGGCTGCTGCGACGGCCGCACGTGCGACCCTGAAACCCACCGGCATCACCATGGTTTTCTGGAAAAACTCGGCAGCGGGGTGCGCTACGCGGTGTCGGACCTGTGGGCGGACATCGCGGCCTGGTTTTTCGTCGGGCTCCTGCTGGCCGGAGCCATAACGGCTCTCATGCCCGAGGATGCCGTCACGCGCTATGTGGGATCCGGGCTCCCGGCCATGCTGATCATGCTGGTGGTAGGCATTCCGCTTTACATCTGTGCCACCGCCTCCACTCCAATCGCCGCAGCGCTGATTCTCAAAGGCCTGAGCCCCGGCGCCGCCCTCGTTTTTCTCCTGGCCGGCCCGGCCACCAACATGGCCACCCTGACGGTCCTGGTCAAAGTCCTTGGCAAGCGCGCGACAGGGATCTACCTTGCGGCGATCGCCATGTTCGCCGTGCTCTCCGGTTTGGCTGTGGACCAGGTCTATGCTCTGCTGGGGATTTCAGCCAAAGCCGCGGCCGGCCAAGCGGCCGAGATCCTGCCGGAGGCCGTGCGGTGGGGGGCGGCGGCGCTGGTGCTGCTCATCTCGATCAAGCCGGTGATCGCCGGGGTCCGAGGCTGGTTCAGCCGGTCCGCGGGTGTGCCGTCGTGAGGGCCCGGCTTCTCCTTTAATGTGGAGACCCCGCATATGCGCAATAGGCCGATGCCATCCCAGCAACGGTCATTTAGCGGAGGGGCCACAAATTGACACCAGTATAAAAAAGGGAGATTGAGATTTATGAAAGCTAAGGAATTCGATAATAACTTCGACTCCGGCAAAAGCATCGTGCGCTATCTCGACCTGAAACATGCGGTTCGATCCGGCCAAGAGCAAAGAAGGGCCAATGTGGATTTCCCGTCCTGGATGATCAGCCGGCTGGATAACGAGGCCAAACGCTTAGGAGTTCCGCGTCAGTCACTGATCAAAATAGGATCGCCGAGAAACTGCAGGGAATTTGACCTGCGGCAAGACAAACAAGATCAATCGGCCATAAACGCTGATCGTCCCCACCTCCCCCGCCACATCCCGTCCCTAAAAATGAAAGCTCCGACCGCCGCGCTGGCGAGGGCCGGAGCGTGGTAGCATCGATTGATGCGGATTATTTGGATGCGGCTGCGATGGCGTCCATGAAGGCCTTCATCATGGCCTCGCCCTCGGCGCCGTGTTTTTCGGCGATGATCTGCTTGACCGCCGGCATGGAGGCGTCGCGGAACTTGACCAGCTGCTCGGGTGTCAGGGCGTTCACCTTCATCTCCTTGCTCAGGCTGGCCAACCCGCGGTCGGAGGCCTCGATCGCCCGGCTGACGCCGCGGCCGGCCACGATGGCCGATCTGGCGGCATAGTTGACGACGTTCTGCTCGGCTGCGCTCAGGCTCTTCCAGAAATCCATGTTGACCACCCACACGTAAGGTGCGAACAGGTGGCCCGAAAGGGTCAGGTACTTCTGGACCTCGTTGAATTTGGCGAAGGCGATGATCGGCACCGGGTTCATCTGGCCGTCGGCCACCCCGGTCTGCAGCGCCGTGTAGACCTCGGTCCAGGCGATAGCCGCCGGTTGACCGCCGAGAGAGCTTACGACCGCTTTGTGGGTGTCCAGGCCCATGGTGCGGATCTTGAGGCCCTTCATGTCATCCGGGCTGGTGATGGGTCGTTTGGAATTGGTGAAGTGGAAAAAGCCGCCGGAATCGCCGAAGCCCAGTACCTTGAGCCCGGTTTTTTTTTCGATGTCGGCCGCGAACGTGGCGCCGAAGGGGCCGTCGAAAACCGCATAGGTGACGCTGATGTTCGGGAAAGCGAAGGGCACGTCGATTACGCCCATCATGGGATAGGCCGATGCAAACCCGCCGACCGAGTGGATCCCGGACTGGATCACGCCCGATTTGACCTGGGCCACCACGTCGTTGTCCTTGCCGAGCTGGCCGTTGGGGAAGGTCTGGACCACCACCGCTTCGTTCGTGCCGGCCTCTACCAGGCTTTTAAAAACGGTCGCCATGGCGCCTGTGGCGTTGTCGAAGGGGTCGTCCTTGTTCAGGTGGTGGAGCTTGATGGTCTTGGCGGCGTCGGCCGGCACCGGGATCAGTGCGACCGCAACAATGGCTGCCATGAGGAGGGCTGCTGCAAAAAACAGGCGTGAGGATTTCATCGGATGTCTCCTTTCCATGAGGGGGTTGGTTGCGATGTCGACCGTGTCGTAAGCGGGTGTCCACAACGGCGCTGACATCTTAAAGCCTGAAAACCGTATTGTCCAGCAAGCAAAAGGCTTCAGGGGAGGATAAAGAAGGGTTCAGTCAGCTCTCTGCATTATCTTACATACCGCATCCATTATTCTGAACCCCGAACCCTTTTTCGTACCCCAATCGGTCATTTGCCCAGGAGCAGGCCCGGCACGAACAGGGTCATGGCCGGCCAGAAGGCCACCAGGAACAGAACACCCACTTCGAGCAGGATGAAGGGCCACAGATCGACGGAGATGCGCTCGATCCGCTCACCGGTGATCGAGCTGATCACGAACAGGCAGGCCCCGACAGGGGGCGTCATCAGGGAGATATTGAGCGATAGGATGATCATGACGCCGGCATGCACCGGGTCCATGCCGATGGTGGCCGTGAGGGGGCCTAGCACCGGCGCCAGAATGATCAGCGCGGCGTTGATGTCCATAAACATGCCGACGATCAGGAGCAGGGCGAGGATTAGGCTGATCACCACCTGGGGGTTGCGGGAGATCGACAGGAAGAGCGTGGCGATTTTCTGGGGGATCTGCATATAGGTCATCCACCAGCTGAGTATCGAAGCTGAGGCGATGATCAGGAAGACCACCCCCGTGATGATGGAGGTTCGGATCAGGGTCTGGACAATGGCGTCGAAGGTAAGGCTGCGGTAGACCACCACCCCCAGGAAAAAGGCATAGGCGACCGCGGTGGCGGCGGCCTCGGTGGGGGTCACGATGCCGAAGATGATCCCTCCCAGGATGATAGCCGGCATGAGCAGCGCCAGGAAGCCCGACTTGAAACTTTTCAGGACCCGCTTCAGACTGAAGCCCTGGTCGCTGACGGGCAGGTTCTTGCGCTTGCCCACGGCCGCGATGTAGATCATGCAGACGATGCAGATCAAGAGGCCCGGCAGGATGCCGGCGGCGAACATGCCGGCGATCGAGACCCCCATGAGGGAGCCGTAGATGATCATCAGGTTGGACGGGGGGATGGTGGGCCCGATGATGGATCCGGCCACGGTGACCGCGCAGGAGAAGGAGCGGGAGTAGCCCTGTTTCACCATGGCAGGCACCAGGGTGTTGCCGAAGGCCGCAGAGTCGGAGACAGCGGCGCCGGTCATGCCGGCGAAAATCACCGAGGCCACCATGTTGGTGTGGGCCAGCCCTCCGCGCATGAAGCCCACCAGGGAGTCTGCAAACTCCACTATTTTAGTGGTGATGCCGGTGCGGTTCATGATCTCGCCGGCCATGATGAAAAACGGCATGGCCATGAAGGTGAAGAGGTCCAAACCCTCGAAGAAGCGCTTGGGGGCCATGGCGAGGAAGTTCTCCCCGCCCACCTGGACCAGGCCGGCGGTACCGGCAACCCCCAATACGTAGCCGATCGGCAGGCCGACCAGCATCAGGCCGAAAAATATCAGGGCGACCAGGATCATGGGGCCACCTCACCGGTTTTCGGCGCCCAGTCCCGCAGCATGGTCACGACGATCTGAATGGAGGTCAGGAGTCCGCAGACCGGCACCGAGGCGAAGGGCACTACCATGGTCATGCCGAAAATGGCGGCATACTGGGTCCGGCCGCTGGCGGCCATGCCCACGCCGTAGCTGGTGAGAAACAGGAAAAAGGCCAGGCCGATCAGGTCCAGCACCCGGCGCAGAAGGCGGCGCCGGGCCGGGGGCAGCGCGTTGAGAGTGAACTCCAGGCCGATGTGCTCCCGGCGGTAAGCCCCGACAGGCACAGCCATGAGCGCCGCCCAGATCATGACATAGCGGGAAAATTCCTCCCCCCAGGTGAACCCGAGGTGCAGGACGTAGCGCTGCAGGACCTCGAACCAGATGACCAGGACCAAGGTGGCCATCAGCAGGGCGCAGATGCGCTCTACCACCCAGTTCAGCCGGCGCCCGAAGGCCTCCGCAACATCGGAGATGACGATCATCATAATGGGCAAGCCCGTTTCGACTTTCTGTTTGCGCTTGAAGAAATTTGATTCTTGTGCGTGAATAACCGAAAAATGTCAAGCGTGCGATTTCCGATCTTAAACGCGGGTGACCTCATGACGATGCCGTTGCTCAAGTGCCGTGCCTGCCGCCGGGCCTACCCCGTCCGGCCAGGCCTCTTCGGCTGCCCCCATGCCCGCGCCGGCGAGGAGCATATTCTGGAGCGTGAACTCAACGCTGCCGGAAACCTCGGGATTAAGGTGCGCTCGGTCTGGTCGAGCGGCTCGCGGAGCACCTTCAAGGTGTTCGCCGATCTTCTCAGCGCCGGCCGGCTGCTCGGTCCGGCCCGGTATTCGAAGCTGCTGGGCCGGCTGACGGAGGGCCTCGATCGGCTGGAGGGCCGCAGCTTCGTGGCCACCCCGTTGGTTGCGGCTTCGGTCCTCTCCGATGCGATCGGTCGCAGCGGGCCCTTGTGGATTAAGAACGATACGGGCAACATCGCCGGGTCCCACAAGGGCCGTCACCTCATGGCCACGCTGCTATATTTGGAAGCCTTGCGGGAATTGGACGGGGGCGGCCCGAAAAACGTCCTCGCCATTTACAGCTGCGGCAATGCGGCTCTGGCGGCGTCGGCTGTGGCCCGGGCCGGCGGCTATGAGCTGCACGCCTTTGTGCCCGAGGAGGTTGATCCCGTTGTGGCTGGAAGGCTGGCGGACCGGGGTGCGTTTGTCGAGAAGATCGCCCGGTCGGCCACCGGCGGCGGCGACCCCTGCTACCTGGCTTTCCGGGAGGCCCTCGCGCATTCCGGCTGGCTGCCGTTTGCCTGCGCCGGAAACGACAACTGGTCGAACATCGAAGGGGGCTCCACCCTGGGCTGGGAGGCGGTGATGCAGCTGGCGGACCGGGCGGAGAGCCTGGACTGCGTGGTCCTTCAGGTCGGGGGCGGCGCATTGGCCCGGGCAATCTCCCAGGCCTTTGACGAGGCCCGGGCGCTCGGAGTCATCGAGCGGGTCCCGCGCATCCACGTCTGCCAGCCGGAGGGGGGCTTTCCCTTAGTGCGAGCCTACTACCTGGTGATGCAGGCGATCGCCCGCCGCAACGGGCTGCCCTTCGACCTTCACTACGATGCAAAAAGCCCGGCTGCGGTCCGACTCGAGGCGCTCAAGCAGTTCGCGTGGACCCGAAGTGACCAGATCCAGGCCCTGGCGGAGTTCGTCCAGCGGCATTTCGACACACCTGCGGTCCGGTCGGTCCTGGACGAGGTCCCCATCCACAGCGGCCGCTTCATGTGGCCCTGGGACGGTCCCGCGCCCCACAGCCTGGCCCACGGGATTCTCGACGACCTCACCTACGACTGGTATCCCCTGCTGCGGGCCGTGTTGCGAACCGGCGGGCGGGCCGAGGTGCTGCACGAAGAGAGCATCCAGCGCGCCCACAGTCTGGCCCATCAACACACGGTGATCCGGGTCTGCCCGACCGGGGCCGCGGGACTGGCCGGCTTGATTCAGCTCACGGAGGTCGGCGTCATCAGGCGGTCCGAATCGGCCGGGTTGTTCTTCACGGGGTTTGACCGCAGCCGGCCCGAATGCTAATGGCTTCGTTAAACTTTCATGTCCTAAAGGATGATAGACGGTATGACTGAAAAGCGACTCATCACCGGCCCGACCTTTGCCGAGATGCTCAACCCCGCCAAAATCCGATCGGACATACGGGAGCAAGCCTTGCGCACGCGGGCGGTCGACCCGCTCGACCCGATCAATCTCTACAACATCTCCTGGAAGGACGCTGAAAACCGCATTTACCACGAAGTCCTGCCACGGCAGTTGACCGGGGTGGAGACCCCCATCGTGGTCCTCTACGGCAAGGAGTTCCCGACCGGAAGCCACAAGGTGGGCGCGACCTACTCGGTTTTGATCGAGAAGGCCATCAGCGGCGAGGTGGACCCGGCGCGGCACACCATCGTCTGGCCGTCGACCGGCAATTACGGCATCGGGGGCGCCTGGGTGGGATGTCGCATGCAGTTTGACTCGGTGGTGATCCTGCCCGAGGAGATGAGCCGGGAGCGCTTCGAGATCGTGCGGGGCTACGGGGCGCGCCTCGAGCTCACCCCGGGCTGTGAGAGCAACGTCAAGGAGATCTACGACAAGTGCCACGAACTGAAGTGCGCCGACCCCGAACGGGTTCGAATCATGAATCAGTTCGAGGAGTTCGCCAACTACCGGTTCCACTATTACGTAACCGGCAACACCGTTATCGAACTGGCCCGCCAGCTGGAATCCCAGGGGGTCGGCCGGGGCGTGGTCTCGGCCTTCGTGTCGGCCATGGGCTCCTCCGGCACCATTGCCGCCGGGGACCGTCTTAAGCAGCAGTGGCCCGGCCGGCACCTGATCGTGGGACTGGAGCCCATCCAATGCCCGACCCTTTTCTGGAACGGCTACGGCGGCCACGACATCCAGGGCATCGGCGACAAGCACGTCACCTGGATCCACAACGTCATGAACATGGACGCCGTGATGTGCATCGACGACATCGAGTCCAAAATGGGGCTGCAGCTTCTGACCGAGGCACCCGGCTGGGAGCTGCTGAGCGGCAAGTACGGGGTTCCCGTGAGCCAGGTGAAACGGCTCTCCGAAATATTCGGCATTTCAGGGGTCTGCAACGTCCTGGGGGCCATCAAGACGGCACGGTACTACGGCATGGGCAAGGAGGATCTCATCGTCACCGTCTGCACCGATGCCATCGACCGCTACCCGTCGGTCATGCACTCGCTCACCGAGTGCTTCGGGCCGATGGACGTCACCGCCGCCGAGGTGCGGCTGGTCAGCATCTTTCACCGCCAAAAGCTGGATTGGATTGCCGAGGGCACGCGCCAGAACCGCAACCAGTGGCACAATCTCAAGTATTTCACCTGGGTGGAACAGCAGGGCAAGCGCATCGAGGAGCTGAACGCCCAGCGCAGCCCGACCTACTGGGACGAAAAGCAGGCAAAAGTGCAGGAAGTGGATCGGTTGATCGAGGCGTACCGGGCCCAGAAAGCCGGTTGATCCGCTGGTTGTTATCACTCCGGCAAACACGTCAAACTCCGCACTGCTGGAATAGCCCGGTGGAGGGCGCGATTGCAACCGGCCGCAGACATGTTGCCGGAGCAATAACCACGACAAGGGGTTGATAGGATGCAAGCGGCTGCCCGAATTTTGGAGCTCTCCCGGCGCTATCGCGACGACACTGCCGCAAACCTGTCCGACCTGGTCAAAATTCGGTCTCTGAGCTGCCGGGAAAAGGATGTCGCGCACAAGCTGGCCGATCAAATGAGACTTGCCCGATTCGACGAGGTCACCATCGACGGGCTCGGCAACGTGATCGGTCGCATCGGCCGCGGCCGGCGCGTCCTTGCCTTCGACGGCCACATCGACACCGTGGACGTCGGCAATCCCGCCAACTGGACGGATGACCCCTTCGGCGGCGCGATCCGCGACGGGTTCGTCCACGGGCGCGGTGCGGCCGACCAGAAGGGCGGCCCGGCGGCGATGGTGACCGCCGGCCGGATCCTCAAGGAGATGGGTTTCGACCGGGACCTGACGCTTTATTTCGTGGGCAGCGTTATGGAGGAGGACTGCGACGGGCTGTGCTGGAAATACATCATCGAAGAGGACGGCATTCGGCCGGAAGCGGTGGTCATCACCGAGCCGACGGACGGGGGCCTTTACCGCGGACAGCGCGGCCGCATGGAGATCGAGGTCGAATTCAAGGGGGTCTCAGCCCATGGGTCGGCGCCGGAGCGCGGCAAGAACGCTATTTACGCGGCCTCCCGGGCCTGCCTGGCCGCCCAGCAGCTGAACGAGCGGTTTCCCGCCGATGAGTTTCTCGGCAAGGGCTCCATCGCTTTGAGCCAGTTTGTCTCCGGCAGCCCCTCCCTGTGCGCCGTGGCCGACTATGCCCGGATCCACCTGGACCGGCGGCTGACCTGGGGCGAGACCAAGGAGTCGGCCGTGGCGGAGATCGAAGCCATCGTGCACGGCGAGGAGGCCAAGGTCTTCGTGCTCGACTACGAAGAAGCTGCTTACACCGGCAAGCGCTACGGTATGGAAAAGTACTACCCGACCTGGAAGTGGTCCGAGGACCATCCCGCGGTCCAAGCCGGCGCCCTGGCGTATGCGGCCCTTTTCGGGAAGCCGCCGCGGATCGGCAAGTGGACCTTCTCGACCAACGCCGTCACCATATCGGGGGTCTACGGCATTCCGGCCATAGGCTTCGGCCCCGGCGCCGAAGCCATGGCGCATGCCCCCAACGAGAAAACGCCCGTCGAGGACCTGGTCAACGCGGCGGCGTTCTACGCCATGGTTGCCATCATTATCTGAAGGGAAAAGGCATGACCTCCTTCACCAAATTGATGAAAGATATCGATGCCCTGCCGGGCAAACTCCACCACACCGACTTTCTGCTGACCTGGGATAAGTCCGTCGATGAACTCCGGAAGATCCTCGCCGTGGCCGAGGCGCTGCGCCGGCTGCGGCAGGACAACCGCTCCACGCGCTGCTTCGACTCTGGCCTGGCGGTGAGCATCTTCCGCGACCAGTCGACCCGCACGCGATTTTCCTTCTTCTCCGCCGCCAACCTGCTGGGGCTGGGGGTCCAGGACCTGGACGAGACCCGCGCGCAGATCGCCCACGGGGAGACCGTGCGCGAGACCGCCAACATGATTTCGTTTTTCACCGAGGTCATCGGCATCCGCGACGATATTTTTCTCGGCGCAGGCCACGCCTATATGAAGCAGGTGGCCGCCGCCGTGGAGGACGGCTTCAATTCCGGGGTACTGGAGCAGCGGCCCTATCTGGTCAACCTCCAGAGCGACATCGACCACCCCACCCAGAGCATGGCCGACCTGATGCAGTTGGCCCATCATTTCGGCTCCGTGGAAAACCTGCGGGGCAAGAAGATCGCCATGACCTGGGCCTATTCGCCCAGCTACGGCAAACCGCTCTCCGTGCCACAGGGGGTGATCGGCCTGATGACCCGCTTCGGGATGGAGGTGGTGCTGGCGCACCCCGAGGGCTACCGCCTGATTCCCGATGTGGTTTCCAAGGCCGGGGTGTTTGCCAAGGAAAACGGCGGCAGTTTCCGGGTGGTCAACTCGATGGACGAGGCCTTCGCCGGAGCCGACGTGGTCTACCCCAAAAGTTGGGCGCCCTACCACGTGATGGAAAAGCGCACCGAGCTGCTGCGCGACAACGACACCGCCGGGCTGAAGGAACTAGAAAAGTCCTGCCTGGCCCAGAACGCTCACTTCAAGGCCTGGGAGTGCAACGAGGCCAAAATGAAACTGACCGGCGACGGCCGGGCGCTTTACATGCACTGCCTGCCGGCGGACATTTCCGGGGTCTCCTGCGCCGCCGGCGAAGTTGGGGCGAGCGTCTTCGAGCGCTACCGGATCCCTACCTACATCCAGGCTGGGTTCAAGCCCTACATCATCGCCGCCGTCATGCTGACCAGCCGCTTCGAGGACCCCGTCAAGGTTTTGAGGGCGTTAAAGCGCCGGGGGCGACCCCGGGTGGGATTCTGACAATTTTCATTTTTTTATTGACAATATTCCCACATCATTTAATATTATCCGGTTTTGGTAAGCTTATTTCGTTGAGGAGGCACACCATGTACGCGGTGGTTCACACGGGCGGCAAACAATACAAGGTCCAGAAAGGCGAAACCCTGCGAATTGAAAAGATTCCGGGCGAGGTCGGCAGTGCGGTGACCTTTGACAAGGTGTTGATGGTGGCGGACGGCGAGGAGATCCGGGTCGGCCAGCCGGTCCTGGAGAATGTCAAGGTCCAGGCCAGCATCGTCGAACAGGACAGGGCCAAGAAGGTTCTGGTCTTCAAGTACAAGCGCCGCAAACGTTACCGCCGCAGGCAGGGCCATCGGCAACCTTATACCGCGATCCGCATCGACGGCATCGACGCCTAAGCGTGAGGTGATATCATGGCACACAAAAAAGCAGCCGGCAGTTCCCGCAACGGCCGCGACTCGGCCGGCCAGCGGCGCGGGGTCAAGATATACGGCGGCCAGAAGGTCAAGGCCGGCAACATCATCGTGCGTCAGGTGGGAACCTTGTTCCACCCGGGCCATAACGTCGGGCTGGGCAAAGACTACACGCTTTTCGCCAAAATCGACGGCATCGTCGCCTATGAGCGCTATGGGCGGTCACGCCAAAAGATCAGCGTCTATGCGGCCGAGTGAAGTTTATTGACGAAACCCTGATAACCGTTCAGTCCGGCGACGGCGGAAACGGTTGTGTCAGTTTTCGCCGTGAAAAATATGTCCCCCTCGGGGGACCGGACGGCGGCGCCGGCGGCAAGGGCGGGGATGTGATCCTGGTGAGTTCGGAGGATCGCAGAACCTTGTACCCGTTCCGGTTCAAGCGCGAATTTCGCGCCGCGCGGGGCGCCGGAGGCGAAGGGCGTCAGCGCACCGGCAGAAGCGGGGAAGATCTGGTCATCGAGGTGCCGCCCGGCACTATTGTGAGAGACGCTGACAGGGGCGAGCTTATCAAAGATTTTGCCCACGCCGGGGAACGTTTTGTCGTGGCCCGCGGCGGCCGCGGCGGCAAGGGCAACGCCCACTTCAAGTCTTCCACCCACCGCACCCCCCGCTTTGCCCAGCCGGGTGAGTCCGGCGAATTCAAGAAGCTCAAGCTAGAGCTCAAATTGCTGGCCGACGTGGGGATCATCGGCCTTCCCAACGCCGGCAAATCCACCCTGATCAGCGTCATCTCATCGGCCCGGCCCAAAATCGCCGACTATCCGTTTACCACCTTAGTGCCCAACCTGGGTGTCGTCACATCCGGCGACCGCGAACCCTTCGTGGTGGCGGACATTCCCGGATTGATTGCCGGGGCTTCCGCCGGCGCGGGCCTCGGCACCCGCTTCCTGCGCCACACCGAGCGCACGCGCTTGCTCGTGCACCTCGTGGACGCCTCCGCGATCGACCCGGACCGGCCGCTGGAGGCCTACACCACCGTCAATGCCGAGCTGGCCTCCTACAGCCGGGATCTGGCCGGAAAGCCCCAGGTCATCGCCCTCACCAAACTGGACATCACCGGGGCCGCCGAGCGCGCCCGGGCCTTCAAGGCCGCCCTGAAGAAGCGGGTTAAAATCCACCTCATTTCCGCTGTTACCGGCAAGGGTGTCGGGCCGCTTGTCTCTGATGTCGGCCGGCGCCTGGACCAGGTTCAAGCCGATGAATCAGAAACGGCAGATTGAAGCGGCCCGGCGGGTCGTCGTCAAGGTCGGCAGCAACGTACTGACCGCCGCGGATGGGCTCGACCTTAAGGCGGTCCGCCATATCGCCGGGCAGGTCTGCGGCCTGATCGACGGGGGTCGGGACGTCATCCTGGTCTCCTCGGGTGCCATGGCCTCGGGCATGAAAAAGATCGGCTTGGACCGACGGCCCGACGAGCTGCCCCAGCGCCAGGCAGCGGCGGCCGTCGGGCAGGCCGGCATGATCATGGAGTACGAGAAGGCCTTCGAGCGCTACGGGCGCAAGGTCGCCCAAATTTTGCTGACGAGCGAGGACCTCAGCAGCCGCAAGCGCTACCTCAATGCCCGCAACACCCTGAACACCCTTCTGGGCTGGGAGATCGTTCCGATCATCAACGAAAACGACACGGTCTCGGTGGAAGAGATCAGGCTGGGTGACAACGACAACCTGGCCGCCATGATCACGCTGCTGATGGATGCCGATTTGCTGGTGATCCTGAGCGACATAGACGGGCTCTTCACCAAGGACCCCCGCACCCAACCCGACGCCGAACTCATCCCGGTGGTCAAGGGCATCACCCGGAGCACCGAGCAGGCCGCAAGCAGCATTCCCGGGCCGCTCGGCACCGGCGGCATGCTGAGCAAGCTCAACGCCGCGCGCAAGGTCAACGCCGCCGGCGTTCCCATGGTGGTGGCCAAGGGTGACAAGCCCCGCATCCTGGAGCGTCTGTTCAAGGGCGAGGCGCAGGGCACCTATTTCGTGCCGCGCACGGAGAAACTTACCCGCCGCAAGTGCTGGATCGCCTTTTCCCTCAAACCCAAAGGCGCCCTCACGATCGACGCCGGGGCTCGCCAGGCCCTCGTCGTCCGCCGCAAGAGCCTTCTTGCCAGCGGCGTCATCGGGGTGACGGGCGACTTCGCCGTCGGCACGCCGGTCGAATTCAAGGATGCGAGCGGCGAGACCGTCGGGGTCGGGTTGGTCAACTACAGTGCCGCTGACATCCGCAAGATCATGGGCCTCAAATCTCAGCACATCGGGCAGGTTCTGGGGCAAAAGCCCTACGACGAGGTGATTCACCGGGACAACCTGGTGGTCACGGTGGATGAGGCGGCGGTGGACGGATGAGCTCGATTGATGAAATGATTGCAGCGATGGCCCGGGATGCCCGGCGTGCCTCACGGGCCACGGCCCGCTGTTCGACAGATGCCAAAAACGCAGCGCTGAGAAGCATGGCCGCGGGGATCGCGCGGGAAGCGGACGGGATCCGTGCCGAAAACCAAATAGATGTTCAGACCGCACGCGACGGAGGCTTGTCCGCGGCCATGATCGACCGCTTGACCATCGGCCCGGGAACCATCGCGGCCATGGCGGCCGGGCTGCAGGAGGTCGCCGATCTGCCCGACCCGGTCGGCAGCTGCGGACCGAGCTGGGTGCGGCCAAATGGACTGCAGATTGCGCGGATGCAAATCCCGCTGGGCGTGATCGGGATCATTTATGAATCCCGGCCGAACGTGACGGTTGACGCCGCCGCGCTTTGCCTCAAGGCCGGCAATGCCGTCCTGCTGCGCGGCGGCTCCGAGGCGCTTAACTCCAACCGGGCCCTGGCGGCCGTCATCGGCCGTGCGCTCGAGGAGGCCGGCCTGCCGAAAACCGCCGTTCAGGTCTTGCCGGTCGCCGAGCGCGCCGCGGTCAGCGCCCTGCTGCAGCAGGAGGAGTCGATCGATTTGATCATCCCCAGGGGCGGCGAAGAGCTCATCCGTTTCGTGGTGGCAAACTCCAAGATCCCCGTTCTCAAGCACTACAAGGGGGTTTGCCACGTCTACGTGGACGAGGGTGCCGACCTCCCCATGGCCGAGGCGGTGTGCTTCAATGCCAAGGTGCAGCGGCCGGGCGTGTGCAACGCCATGGAAACCCTGCTCGTGCACCGGTCAGAGGCGGTGCGCTTTCTGCCGGGGATGGCCGGTCGTTTCGCCGCGGCCGGGGTGGAGCTGCGCGGTTGCCCCGAGACACGGTGCATTCTGCCGGGGGTTGTCCCGGCAACGGATGCGGACTGGCCGGCTGAGTTTCTGGACCTAATCCTGGCGGTCAAAGTGGTCTCCGGAATGGACGAGGCGATCGAGCACATCGCCGCCCATGGCTCGTGCCACACCGAGGCGATTGTGACGCGGGATTACGAGCGGGCCCGGCGCTTCGTGCGCGAGGTGGACTCCTCGGTGGTGCTGGTGAACGCCTCCACCCGGTTCAACGACGGCAGCCAGCTCGGGCTGGGCGCTGAGATCGGCATCAGTACCTCCAAGCTGCACGCGTTCGGCCCGATGGGATTGGAAGAGTTGACTACGACCAAGTTCGTGGTGTACGGCAGCGGCCAGATCCGGCTGTGACGACTTCGTGTAAAGCCCAACCTCTGCGTTGCGCTTCATTTCGCACTTGCTGTGGTCCCGCCATGGCGGGATACGCCTCGCGAGGCGTAATTGGCGCGCTTTGACCTTGGACTTTGCACAAAGCCGTCTGTAGCAGTGACCTTTTCCAAGGCGTCGAGTAGGGTGGTTTTATTAAGGCGATGAAGATAGGTTTATTCGGCGGCACCTTCGACCCGATCCACTTCGGCCACCTGCGCCCGGCATTGGAAGTGCGGGAGGCGTGCGGGCTGGAGCGGGTGGTCCTCATCCCGGCCGCCGTGCCGCCGCACAAGGGGCGGGGGGCTATGGCCGCGGCCGCCGACCGCCTGCGGATGATCGAGCTGGCCGTCGCCGGCGCACCCGGGTTGACCGTGTCGGACGTGGAAATCCGACGCGCGGGTCCTTCCTACACCATTGATACGGTTCGGTATTTTCAGGGTGAGATCCCCGGCGGCGAGATTGCCCTCATCATGGGTGTGGACGCTTTTCTCGAAATCGATACCTGGAAATCCTTTCGGGAAATCCTGTCCATCGTTGCAGTGATCGTGATCTCCCGCCCCCCTCCCCGTGGAGACCGGACCGGGAGCGACCGGGGGCGGGTCAAGGGCGTTCTTGCCACCATCGTTTCGCCTGAAACCATCACCGAGACTCCGGAGGGGTTTCAGGCCGCCGGGCTTAAACCGGTAGCCGTTCAGCCGGTCACGGCGCTCGATATTTCCAGCACGCGGATCCGGGAGATGGTCGGTGCAGGCCGCTCGATCCGATACCTGGCGCCCGCCGCCGTGGTCGAACACATTCGAACCAAAGGACTTTACGCATGACCGAGGAGATGGAAGCGACCCTGAAGCCCTACATCGATGCCGTCCAGGGTAGAAAGGCTGTCAACGTGGCGGTTCTGGACGTGCGGGGTCTCACGTCGATTGCCGATGCCTTCATCATCTGCAGCGGGCGCTCCAACCGCCAGGTGTCCGCCATTGCCGAGCATGTCGAGCGCGAGCTGCGCAAACAGAAGATCAAGCCGCTCAGTGTGGAGGGCGCCAAGGACGGCCAATGGGTGCTCCTGGACTACGGCAGTGTGATCCTTCATGTCTTTTTCGAATCGGTGCGCGAGTTCTACGACCTTGAAGGCCTTTGGACGGACGCCCGCCGCTTGAAGCTCACAGGCCCGAAGCGAGCCAAAAGCGGCCATGCGCCGGCGCTGCGCTCCCGCAGCACGGAAGAGTGACCCGGAGAGCGGCGCATGCCCCCCACCCTGAAACCCTTTTCGACCCTGGTTGATTTTGTCACGGGAAAAGAGATCCCGAATATCGGCGCTGAGGAAAACCGCCAGGCCGTCGAGCGCCTGCTCGTCGAACAAAAAGGGTACGGCCGGCCGGAAATCGAAGTCGAGGTGCCGATCGAGATGGTCATCGACGCTGAGGCCTATCGATCGGCGGTCGACTTGGTGGTGGCTGTAAACGGGCGTCGGGTGATGGCCTTTCGGTGCGCCGCAGGGTCGCTGGCCTCCTATGAGCGCGAAATAGTGGCTGCCGCGCGCCTGGTGGGCCGGCATCAGGTCCCGATCGCCGCCGTTTCGGACGGCAAGACCGCGCTGGTGTTCGACACGCTCTCCGGCCGGCCGATCGGCGAAGGCCTGGATGCGATTCCAGTCAGGTCGGAATTGCTTGCACGCTTTAAAAACCTGGAGTTCAGGGAGCTGTCCGGGGAGCGACGCCGGCGGGAGGAGCTGATATTCCGAACCTATGACCGTGAGCGGGTCAACTCGGCCCGGTGGGGCGGGGGACGTTGACAGTTTCTCTAACTTAGGATAAACTTTATTATTACTGGAGGTTGACGCGCGTTTTGTCGATAGCCCAGCGATCCACGGACGTCTGCCAAGCCGCTGCCCGCATTCGCCGCCGCCGGTTTCTTCGGTTGGGGCTGCTGGCAGCGTCCGCTTTTCTCCTGCCGAGATCCCTGTGCGCCGGTGTTCAGGGGTCGGCCGCAACCGATCGCCGACTGGCATTTTTCAACACGCACACGGGTGAAACGCTGAAGGCCTGCTATTTCAGGTCAGGCTGCTACGATTCAAGCGCGCTGCGTGCGATCAACCACATTCTGAGGGATCACCGCAGCGGCGAGGTCCACCCCATCGAGGGGCGCTTGCTGGATCTTCTGCACGCGCTTGCCAGCAGGTTTGAAACCCCGTGCCCGTTTCACGTCATCTCCGGGTACCGTTCCCCCAAGACCAACGCCATCCTTCATAACCGAAACCGCGGCGTGGCATCCCAAAGCCTGCATCTCCATGGCAAGGCGATCGACCTCCGCATACCGGGCATCCGCACCAGCGAGTTGAGGGATCAGGCCCTGTCGCTGGCTGCCGGCGGGGTCGGCTACTACCCCAGGTCCGACTTCGTGCACGTGGACATCGGCCGCGTGCGTGCCTGGTAACCTTCTCTTCTCAGTTTCCATACAGAAACAGTGGATTTCGTTTCAGGTCAAGGCCACAGCGATTTCGAACCCGGAGGCGCAGTCAACCTACGCCGAGGATTTCGATGAGCGAGAACACCGGCATGGGCCGAAAGATACCCTTTTTGAATGGAAACTGCTTAGGTTCATGGGCGCCGCGGCGGCTTCTGCCTCAACGCACGGTCGAGGGCTGCGTCCCGTTGATAGATGTCCTGCCGGAACTCGACCCTGCCTTCCGCATCCACCCCGGCCGTCATGTAGACCAAATGCACGGGGATTTTTTGCTTCAGGCGGACCGTGCGAAGCCGGCCGGCGTCGATGGCGGCGGTCACGGCCTCGCGCGACCATTCGGGCGAATCCTTTAATACGTAAACAGCCAGTTCCAGGGGCTTTTCGATGCGGATGCACCCGGAGCTGAACCCGCGCATGCTGCGCTCGAAGAGACTCTTGGAGGGGGTGTCGTGCAGGTAAACGGAAAACGTGTTCGGGAACATGAATTTAATCCGGCCCAGGTCGTTGTGAGGGCCGGGGTCCTTCATCAACCGGTAGCGAAAATTCCCGGGGCTGACCTGGCTCCAGTCGATTTCATCCGGATCAAGCTCAGCGGCGTTGCGGTTCCAGCTCTCGAAAACGCGGATTTTTTGGCGGCGCATGTGACCCGGGTCTTTGCGGGCCTTGGGCAGGATGTCCTGAACCGCGATGCGGTTGGGAATGTTCCAATCCGGATTGAAAACCAGGTGATCCATTAGACTGCTGAATACCGGGGTGCGGCGATAGTGGCGCCCCACGACCACGCGCATGTCAAGGACCGACAACCCGTTCTCGACGGCGCTCAGCGTGAAATGGGGCACGTTGACCCATATGTGGCGTGCTCCTAAATCCTGCGGGAGCCAGCGCCAACGCTCCAGGTTCAATTCGATCTGGCGGATGCGCTCCCTTAGCGGTACGTTCAAGGCTTGAAGGGTCTGGGGGCCCATCCGGCCGTCGACTTCCAGACCGTGCCGGGCTTGAAACCGGCGCAACCCCTCGTATAGCTCCAGATCGGTATCGGTTTCGGATTTGTGCGGAGGGTGCGGCAGGTCGCCTGAACGGTCCAGACGCTCGCGCAGCAGGTCGGCGATCTCCCCGGTTTGCCAACGGTCCCAGGTGGATTTTTCCGGCAGCTGCGGCCATTCACCGTCTGCGGTCAAGGTGCGATAATACGCCAAGGCGTTTCTCAGGGAGCCGTAGTCCGGGTGGGGTGGGGAAAAACCATCTAAAGCCTCCCCGATGCGGCCGGTTTCGATCGCACGCTCGAGAAGCTGTGCGATATCGACCTCCGGGTCCATCTGGACCACCCATTCGGCGTGCAGGGTCTCCGGGTTGACCCGCCCGGCCCGCAGGTGCGAGGCGATCAACAGGAAGGCATCTGTGAGCAGAAAGTCCAGGTCTACGGCCAGGGACGTATCAAGCGTGCGGCCGGAGGCCTGCTCAATCTGATCCTGATCCAACAACCGGCGGATCGCCTCGAGGTGGTAGGCCTGCGGGTTCAGCCCATGCTCAACCGCGCGTTCGATGTGCCGGAGGAGATCAGTGGCCGGCGAAAACGACCTATCGGCAGCCTGCCAGGCCGGCCGATACTCCCGCAGCGCATAGAATCGCGGCAGTTCGGCAATTCCGCAGACCAGCTCTCCCTGACAGACCATGTAATCGGCTGCCTGGGCGGCAGCCACTTTGGCCCGCATCGCCTCTGCGAAGGGCCCGTGACCCGCAGAGCTGGCAGAGTCCGCCGGCCCCAGACCCAAGATACATATCAGGATGAAGACGGCGAGGCAGAACAAGCGCGGAGGGAGCGCCAACGCAATTGCCGGGGAAACGCTCTGGCTCGGCCGGCCACGCGGCGCCCTGAACTTAAATGACAAGTGCATCAGTTAAATATCCAACCGTTTGAGATGTCATCTTTAGCGGGGACTGGGGGAAAACTTTACCTTCAGGTGAAAATGTCAATCCGATTATGGCCGCAATGCATCTAGCTACTCTTTAGTGACAAGGTCGCAGGGTGAAAAGGCTTTCAGGCGATGTTAACTCTGGCGCTTAAACCTTCGGGTCCTTGACCCCTTGCCACCGGCTTCGGCCGGCGCGCGGCTTATTTGCCCGTTACGTCCTTGCCGCAGTGCTTGCAAACGTTGGCCCGTTGCTTGATGATCTCTGCACAGAACGGGCATTCGCGCGTAAAGTGCCGCTCGTGGATCTTGGCGATGGCCTCATCGACTTTTTTCTGGATGATCTCGTTGGGGAAGTGCAGATTTCGGAGCGGTTCGACAGCCTCGATTTCACCGATATCGCCGAGCATCTCGGCGGCTTTGAGCCTGACCCGCGCCGGCTGCAGCGGATCCAGCAAAAGCTGCAGGATGGCCGGCCCCTCCCGGGTGGTGTAGTAATCGGCAAGCAAGTTGAAGCCGAGTTTGATCGCCTCCTTGGAGGCTTCCAGCTCGGCCACGGCCTGCTCGTCAACGATCTGTCCCCGCATGCCCATGTCGCTGAAAACCGGCACGCACTCGAACACATCGCTGCCCGGATAGTTAATGCAGCGATAGGATGCCCGGTGGGCATAGGATTCCTCGATGTGCTTCCAGCCGGATTGGTACAGGGAGCACTCGTCATTGAAGCATACGAACAGGTAAGGGGTCCCCCAGCCCAACCCGTCGCCGAAACGCATCGGCGGCTCTTCCCACAGGTTCATCTCCACCCCGCAGTGCGGGCACTTGGGCCGCGGCAGGGCCATCACCTTTTCCAAAACCTCTTCGCGGGTCTCAAACATACAGATTATCCTTTGGCTGAGTGTCGGTTGCAGTCGTTTTAAGGGCGGATAGTAAGGGGTGGGCAGATGGTTGTCAAACCGGCAGAATGGACCGGGCCAACGGTCATAGCGCGACGAGAGCATGTCAGAACTGGGATAAACCCTAATGAACAACGGTCGCCGGGGCAACCTATCGCCCTGCAATTGCTTGGAAATTTAAGAATTTAAGCCGAAGTCGTGCGTTGACAGCACAAATCGGGAGTGGTAGGACATCCCGCATGAGCAACACGGTATTCGACCGGGTGGTGCGCGACTACGAAAAGATCCACAACCGCAGCCTGCCGCCGGGTGTCAGCAGCGATGAGTTCGTTCGCCAGAAGGCCGAACACGTCGTCCGGTGGATACGGGAAAGCGCCGGCGCCGGAGAGTTCTGCTATCTAGACTTCGGCTGCGGCAACGGCCGGCTCTTCCGGCTTCTGCTCGATTCGAGCACGCTGTCACCGCTGTTGGCAGGAGGCCGTCTGCGGCTCTTCGGCGTCGAGCCCTCGGCGGAATCGCTCGTTGAGGCCAAGAGAATAGCGGGCGATGGCAGGGTTTGCTTCGCACGCCGCTTGGAAGAGCTCCCTGCAACCGTCCGGTTCGACTTGGTCATCAGCTGCAATGTTTTCCATCACATTCCGCCCTCTGAGCGTGCGGCGACGGCTGGCGCGTTGCGGGTGCGGATGAAACCGAATGCAAACCTCGTCATCTGGGAGCACAATCCGTTCAACCCATTTTCGCGCCTGCTCGTGAAGTTTTGTCCGTTTGACGAAGACGCCTGTCTGCTGACGCTGGCCGGCGCCAGGCGCCTTCTCGCAGAGAACGGATTCCGCTATGTGAAGCATGCCTACGTGAATCTCTTTCCCCCCAGCTGGCAGCAGTTGAAATTCGTCTCACGCGTCGAGTCCAGGCTGGCGGGCCTGCCCGTCGGGGCGCAATACTGGGTGATGGTGGCCAGCCATGAAGTGCGATAGGGCGGCCTGGACCCTCTACGGCAGGGAGCCGACTATAACGCGCCTGCACGTCCTCGTGCGCGCGTTGACCTGCCCTTTCGCCCCGCTCCTTGAGCGCTTCCCGTCGCAGGGGACGGCGCTGGACGTGGGCTGCGGGCACGGCCTGCTGATCAACCTCCTTGCCCGGGACCCAGCACGTGCCGGGCTGAAATTGTGCGGCATCGACCACGATGCGGCCAAGATCGAACAGGCCCGGCGTTGTGCGCCGGCCGGGGTTGAGTTTTCGACCCGTCGGTTGGGGGAACTCCCTGGGTGCTCCTTCGATGTGGTCTCCGTGGTGGACGTGCTGTACACGGTCCGGCGGGAGGCCTGGGACGAAATCCTGGAGGGGTGTTTCCGCGTGCTTCGGCCGGGGGGCCGGCTCATTTTGAAGGAGGTGGTCGACCGGCCGCGCTGGAAATACTGGGCGATCATGGCCCAAGAGGCCCTTTCCGTGACCGTGTTCGGCATCACCAAGGGGGAGCGGCCGCACTTCGAATCGCCTGCGGACTACTGCCGGGCGGCGGAGCAGGCCGGCTTCACCCTTCTCGATGCCCAGCCTCTCTCTTCCGCAACCTGGATCAGCCACTACCTTGTAGTCGCCCAAAAACCCATCAGTGTCCATCCTTAATGATTCAGCCCCGCCGTTAGCGGCGGGGCTGAATCATAGACAAATCGGCGAAACGGCAGGGCCGAATTCCCCTTGCGGCGATCTCGGCGCGAAGCGAAGGGTGGGTTAGAGCGCGCAATTCCTTCTCGTGTTCGTAGCCCCAGCTGCGGATCTCCGGATCATCGGGAGAGAGCCCAGGGTGGCACATGAGCTCATAAATACCCCCCGGTTTCAGCTCTCTTATCAGGTGCTGCAGCCGTTCGAGGTTCAACCGGCCCCCATCTCGAAAACCCAGGAATTGTAAGGGCGGGTGGTTCGTCGGTCCCGAGCCGGTAAGCCGCGCCAGGGCCCAGGCAACCCGCAACGACGCGGCCCCAAAGAGGCGGTTCAGCCCGTGCAGGCTCGGCGGCCGATCCAGCGCCAACCGCTCACAGGGGATCCGCACGAAGGGGATGCCGAAGCGGGCGGCGAGCTCCCGGCAGATCCTCGCCAGCCCCGGCAGGACGTGCACGTGCTGGTGGCTGTCCAGATGGCTGACCGCGATCCCCTGATTGAGGACGCGCTCGATCTGGGTCGACCACTCGGCGCGGACCTCTGAAAGTTTGATGCCGCCGGTGAGGTATCGTTGCAGCAGGGCACCGGCGCCGGCTGGAAACCGGCCGTTTGGCCCTGCGAGAGAAGAGCCCGGCCGCAGCGGCCTCTCGGCCACCAGCGTCAGGTGCACGCCGACATCCAGGCCGGGGGCGGACCGGCAGCAGTCGATGGCATGCTCGAAAGCCCTGCCCACCGCCATCAGGGAGGTTGCCGTGACGATCCCCCACCGATGGGCGAAGAGGATTGCTTCGTTCATTGACTCGGAGAGACCGAAGTCGTCGGCGTTGACCACCAGCCGGATCTCTGGATCTGGCCCGTTCATGGACCGGGGCGAGGGTCGTTGCGTTTGGGCATGCCGGCGGTGTCGCTCACGATGAATCGGGGCCGCCGCCGGACCTCGACGACGATGCGGCTGATGTATTCGCCCAGGATGCCAAGGTAGACGAAGAGCAGGGAGAACAGCAGCGAGACCACCATCAGAGTCGAGGCCCAGCCGGGAACTGTGCCGTAGCCGAAGATTTTGCCGAAGAATGCGTAGAACACCCCCGCAGCCGAGACCAGGCTGCCGATCAGCCCGAGTACGATGCCGATGCGCAGCGGCAGGATCGAAAAGGAGCTCACCCCTTTCCATGCCAGGCTGACCATTTTGCGGAGGCTGTAGGCGGATCGCCCCCGGGCGCGCTCTCCGGGGCGGTAGGGTACCGCACAGGAGGGGAACCCGATCCATTCCACCAGGCCGCGCAGAAACAACCCCTCCTCCCTGAAACGCATGAGCTCGTTCAGCGCCTGGCGGTCGAGCAGCCGGAAGTCCGCCATACCCGGTTGCAGGTTGACCCCGCTGAGATAGGAGAAGAGCCGGTAGAACCCACGTGAAGTCCAGCGCTTGAACCACCCGACCTTGCGATCATTCTGGCGTAGGGTTTTCACCACCTTGTAGCCGGCACGCCACTTCTCGATCAGCACCGGCAACATCTCGACCGGATGCTGCAGGTCGCAGTCCATATTGATCACGGCATCTCCCACCGACATCTCCATCCCGGCCATGAGCGCGTATTGGTGGCCGAAATTGCGCGACAGGCGCGCTCCCTTTACATACGGAACTTCCGCAGCCAATCCGGTGATCACCGACCAGGTGTCGTCGCGGCTGCCGTCGTCGATAAAAATCAGCTCCCAGTCTCCGGGAACCGTTTCGTCCAGCACCGCGGCGACGCGTTCGTGAAGCAGCGGAATGTTCTCCGCCTCGTTGAAGGCGGGCACGACCACACTGACAAGCGCTCGGCGCTCGGCGCTCTTTTCGGGTGAGGCGGTCATGGGGTTCATTTATGCTCGCGGCCGATGGGTCAACCGGCCCAGTAGTGGTGCACGAACCGGGTGATGTTCAGGGCCAGCAGAAGGCTGGACGCAAATACCCAGGCGCTGCGGCCGACGGGGGAGCGGATTCCGGCCGCGATCAGGTAAATGGGAAACATTACCATGGCGTAGCGGGCAATCCCCAGCGCCGTTCCTGTGCTCAGCGCTACTGCCAGTGAAACCAGCATGTAGAGACCATAGGAGAGCCGGAAACGCTTGAGCGCAATACAGGCGAAGACGATTGCGAGCAGGGTGAAGGTCAGGTCGAGCAGGGTGTGGGCCAGGTCGGGGTTGTTGCGGATGACCAGGTAGTCCTGCAGATCCGCATGGAAATCGCGCCCGAACATTTTTTGAACTTTTAGATAAAGGAAAAAATCGTCGAACACGATCCAATGGTGCAGGAAAAAGGCGGTGATGCCGATCGGCGCCAGGAGCAGGGGCCAGACCCGGGTGGTGAAGAGTGTCCGCCAGCCATAGGCCTGAATGAACTCGACGAACAGCACGACGAACAGAAACACGCCGGCCACGCGGGTGGCGGAGGCCAGGGCCGTACAAACCCCGGCCATTATAAAATTGCGCTTGAGCGCAAAAAACACCACGGCCAGGGAGAGAAACAGGAACAACGATTCGGAGTAGACGGCATTCAGGAAAAAGGCCGTGGGAAAAACCAGCAGGAAAAGCGCCGGCCGCGCCGGGTCGAGGTCGGGATGGAACTCCTGGGCGAGCCGGGTCAGCATGGCGACGGCCAAGGCCAGAAACACACTGCTGACGATCCAACCGGCAAGGATTAGGTTCCCGCCGGTCAGGTACCCCGCCAGGCGCACCAGCATCGGGTAGAGCGGGAAAAAAACCACGTTGGCCTGGCTGCTTTCGCCGCGCAGGTAGTAGCCCTTCTCGGCGATGTCGAGATACCAGGCCGCATCCCAGCGGTTGTGCAGGGCGATGATGTCCCAGCTGGGTTTGATCGTGTAAATTTCGGGTGAGATCCACCCCAGGGCGGTGTCAAGTGTGAGGTTCAGGCGGTTCAGCGCCATCAGGGCAAAGATGTTGACGATGACAAGCCAGACCGCGACCAGGGCCAGGTTCTGGCGGACCGGCGGGGCAAAAAAAAACGACCGCAAGGCGTTTTTGGAGGAATGGACCATGTTCAATGATTTTGTCCCATAACGCGTGACAAACCCTCATCGGAAGCAGGCACCCGAGGCGCACGTGATCACGTGTCGAGGCAAAATAGCGGAAAGGGTTTCGCGAGTCAACGCCCATTCAGCAAAGCTGTGTCATTGCTTCGGGAACCAAACTCCCCAAAAACGATAACAACCGGGGTGGGTCCGATTGCGGCGGCGTCCCCCAACAGGCCTTTCAGCGGCTGGTCGCGCCCCATGTTTACTACTTCTTAGGCAATAGCTCTGTTTTCCGCCGCCTTTTTCTTGACATCCCCATGGCTGTAAAATAACATCGTCACGGGACATGACGACTTTCTTGGAAGCCGCCGATTCCGGGAGCCAACTTCTGACGAATGGAGATCGATGCCCATGAAAGCACCTACGGACAACCCCAAACTCACCCAGTGGGTCCAGGAATGCGCCCAGAGGTGCGAACCCGACCACATCCACTGGTGCGACGGTTCGGTGGATGAGTACAACACCCTGATGAAGCAGATGGTGGCCGATGGCGCGACCATCGCGCTCAAAAAGCGCCCGAACAGCGTCCTTTTCCGCTCCGACCCGAGTGACGTTGCCCGGGTCGAGGATCGCACCTTCATCAGCACACCCAGCCGGGTCGAGGCCGGCCCCACCAACAACTGGGCCGACCCCGGCGAACTCAAGAACACCATGCGTGGGTTTTACAAGGGCTGCATGCGCGGCCGCACCCTCTACGTGATCCCTTTTTCCATGGGCCCCATCGGTTCGCCGCTGGCCAAGATCGGTATCGAGATCACCGACAGCCCTTACGTGGTGTGCAACATGCACGTCATGACCCGCGTGGGCACAAAGGTTCTCAGCGTTCTGGGCAAGGACGGGGATTTCATCCCTTGCCTGCATTCGGTCGGCGCCCCGTTGGCCAAAGGGCAAAAGGACGTGCCCTGGCCCTGCGCGCCCATCGAGCAGAAATACATCAGCCACTTTCCGGATGAGAACCTGATCTGGTCCTACGGATCGGGCTATGGCGGCAACGCCCTGCTCGGGAAAAAATGCCTGGCGCTGAGAATCGCTTCGGCCATCGCCCGGCGCGAGGGCTGGATGGCGGAGCATATGCTGATCCTGCGACTGACGAACCCGGAGGGCCGGCGCTTTCACATCGCCGCCGCATTTCCCTCAGCCTGCGGCAAGACCAACCTGGCCATGATCCATCCCACCATTCCGGGGTGGAAGGCCGAGTGCATCGGCGACGACATCTGCTGGATGAAGATCGGCCCGGACGGCCGGCCCTATGCCATCAACCCCGAAAGCGGCTTTTTCGGGGTGGCCCCGGGGACTTCCTATGACTCCAACCCGGCGGCTATGGACAGCCTCAAGGAAAACATCATCTTCACCAACTGCGCTTTGACGGACGACGGCGACATCTGGTGGGAAGGGATCGACGGCCCGCCCCCGGCCCACGCCATCGACTGGAAAGGAAAGGACTGGACGCCGGCCAGCAAGACGGACGCGGCCCACCCCAACGCCCGGTTCACGGCGCCGGCGGCGCAATGCCCGATCATCAGCCCGGACTGGGAGAAGCCCGAAGGGGTGCCGATCGACATCTTTGTTTTCGGCGGCCGGCGGGAGAGCGTGGTGCCCCTGGTGCACGAAGCCTACGGGTGGGACCACGGGGTTTTTCTGGGGTCCACCGCCGCCTCAGAGACCACGGCGGCCAACATCGGCGCGGTGGGCAACCTGCGGCGCGACCCCTTTGCCATGAAGCCCTTCTGCGGATACAACATGGGCGACTACTTCCAGCACTGGTTCGACATGGGCGACCGGCTCGGGGACAAGGCCCCGCGCATCTTCTATGTCAACTGGTTTCGCAAAAGCCCGCAGGGCAAGTGGCTGTGGCCGGGCTACGGCGAAAACAGCCGCGTGCTCAAGTGGATGTGCGACCGGGTGAGCGGGAAGGTCGGCGCCCGTGAGACGCCGATCGGCCGGGTTCCCCTGGAGGGCGACCTCGATCTGACCGGGCTCTCCATTCCACCCCAGGATCTCAAGGAGGTCATGACGGTCGACACGGCGGCGTTCAAAGCCGAGGTCCCCGACATCGAGAAGCATTTCAAGCAGTTCGGCGACCGGCTACCCGCGCGCCTAAACGCCCAGCTCAGGGGCCTGGCGGAGCGGCTGGGGTGAAAAACGGCGCCTCAGGCCGTGATCCATTGTTGCGCTTCATCGCGGAGTCGCCGCGGCGTACTTGAGTACGCCTCGCTCCCCGCTCTTCGCGCGCCTCGGCTGACAGCCTGAGGCGTCGTTTTTCGAGGCCTTACCCCGCCAGGGCTTTATTTTGGATGTCGGACACCCGGTTGTCGGACTCCGCCTCGATCCGCCGCGCGATTTCGGAGACGAATCCCGTGTCGAAACAATGGTTGGGTTGCCAACGGTGGAGCGTATAACGATGCATGATTTTGATTTTACTCAGTGAACACGCTTAAGTAGACACCTCAAGGAGGATCAGATGGAAGGGATCGAAATTGCCGCCAAATTGATGGAGTTGGCGGCGGTGACCGCCCCGAAGAGCAAGGGGGTGAGTTTCGTCCAGACCCGGGTGCTGACAGGCGCCGTCCTGAACGACTTGGCGGCCGAAATGGTGCGGTTCGGCGAGCGCACCGGGAAAAAGGACTTCGATCGCGACGCGAAGGGGGTTGCCCGCTCCGAGGCCGTGGTCTTGATCGGAATCAAGGACGCCCAGCCGGTGGGCCTCGATTGCGGGGCCTGCGGGTTTTCCGACTGCAAGAGTTTTCAGAACCAGGCCAAGAAAGAGGTCGAATTCGTGGGGCCGGTGTGCGCGTTCCGGCTGCTCGACATGGGCATCGCCCTGGGGTCTGCCGTCAAGACCGCCAGCCTGCTCAACCTGGACAACCGCATCATGTACCGGATCGGTGTCGTCGCCCGCTTGACGGGGATGGTGGACTGGGATTTCGTCATGGGGATCCCCCTGTCGGCCACGGGCAAGAACATCTTCTTCGACCGATAGAAACGGCAAATGATTAAATTCACCGCCCGCTTCGCTCGAGGCGCAGAGATCGCAGAGAGTGGACTCTTTAAATGCTAGAGACCGAACGGGGTTCTCGCTAGTGCTGAGTGCACATGGCGGATCAACGTGACGATGTCGTAGACCGGCAGGCCGACCGCCGCTTGCACGGCCGCGGCGTAGGGCGGCAGGTTGGCGCACTCGAAAAGCAGGGCGCGGATGGCGGGGTCTGAGGCCGCCATCCGGCGTGCTGCCGCCACCACTTCGGTTTCAATCCCCTGTCGGTTCAACCGCCTTCGGCCCCCGAAGATCGCCTCGCGAAAATGAGGTTGGTCTTCCAAGCCGCAAACGGCCAGCCGGGCTGCGTCCGCTCCGGCCCTCCGCAGGTGTTCTGCGGTCAGGTTTGCGGCATCCGCCGTGATCACCCCGATCCGGTCGCGCGGGGTAAGCATGCGCTGAAGGAAGGGCAGCTGCAGCAGGCTCGAGGTGAACACCGGCACCGGCAGTCGGGCGGAAAGCTCCTCCTGGAAGAGGACCATGAAACCGCAGGTGGTGGTGAGCGCCCGGGTCCCCTCGCGGACGAGGTCCAACCCCGCCTCGACGAACGGCGTAAGCAGGGACGGGTCGCACTTTCGGATCAGGCGGTCGAGGGTGGCGCCGGGAACTTGGCGGCAGCGCACCGGGAATGGGAACGTGGCCGGGTTGCCGGCATCGCCGGGGATGCGTTCGATGGGGGCATCCATTACGAGAATTCCAACAAGGGGCCTGGGGCTGGCGGAGCTCGGATCGCTCATGGGGCTCCTGCATACCACCGGCTGCGGCAAATCACAACGCAGACGAAACATTGTCTTGACACCTCTCTTTTCGCGCTGCTATGGCCTGATCGTTTCATCTGCGTGGATCCGCGGAAAACCATCACTCACAACCATCTACCTGGGAGGTGACAAATGAAGGGCTACGTTAAGGCATTGGCTGCAGTCTGCGCGCTTGTCGTCATGGCGGCCCTGCCGCTGCAGGCTCAGCAGGTCACGCTGACGTGGACGGCCGGCGGGGCCGGCGGCGGCTGGTACAGCATCGCCGGCGGGATCGCTGCCATCGTCAAGGAAGCCGACGCGGACATCGTGATCAAGGTCGTTCCAGGCGGCGGCTTGCAGAACCCGGCCGTGGTGGCCAGCAAGGGGGCCGAGATCGGCTGGGGTCTGCCGTTTCTGAACGCGGCCGCTTACAAGGGCATGGCGCCGTTTGAAAAGCCTCTCGTTGAGCTGCGGGCCCTGGCTGGGGGTATGAGCATGAATTACTTCCACTTTTACGTGGATGCGGGATCGCCCCTGAACACGATGGACGAGATCTTCGGCCAGAAGAAAAAAGTGCGGCTGGCCATCTCCCAGGCCGGCAGCTCCGACACCTGGGTGTTGGAGCGGGTGCTCGATTCCTACAAAACCAGCATCCCCGATCTCGAAAAGGCCGGCTTCACGTTCCTGCGTGGCAACTATGCCTTTCAAGCGAACCAGTTCAAGGACAAGAATGCAGACGGGGTTTTCACCTTTCTCGCCATCCCCGGTGCCGCGGTGACCGAGGCCTCGGTCGGCCGCAAGCTCAAGCTGATCGATTTCTCGGAGAGCGCCCTCAAGCATCTCGATCAGTTCGGCATCACCAAAGGTAAAATCCCGGCCGGAACTTATGAAAAAGCGGCTAACACCAAGGATGTTATGACCGCGGTAGCCGGCAGCGTCATCACCGTCCACAAGGAGATGAGCGAGGATCTGGCCTATCGGCTGACCAAGGCCTTCAACGACAGTTATCTGAAGGTCCGGAAGGTCCACTCCAGCATGGAGACCTATGAGATCAAAGACGGCCCGACCGGCTTAGGAGTTCCGCTCCACCCGGGGGCCATCAAATACTACAAGGAAAAGGGTGTTTTAAAATAACCTGCTACCGGTCAAAGGCGATGACCTTAGGGGTCAAGGGGTCGGGTTAAAATGGCCTCCGCGTCCTTTCCTTTTTTCCCTTGACCCCTGGAACCCTTGACTCCTTGAACCCTGTTGCGCCCACCATTTTAACCTCTTCGTCGAAAGGCGAGGGTATTTCTCCCATCTCCGAGGGAGACAAAAAAACGCCTGCGGCGTTCATGAAGCGACGGGAGCTTTTTATCGCATGCGCCAGCTGACACTTCCCTGGAAGCTTCCCATCCTTGTGGTGGCGGTGATTGCCGGGGTGTTCCATTACTACTGCGCGGGGTTCGGCTCGCCCGAACCGCGCACGTTCAGGGGCCTGCACCTGTCCATGCTTCTGCCGTTCGTCTTCCTGCTCTACCCGGCCCGCCGAACATCGCCGAAACAGCGGCCAAGCGTCCCGGATCTCTTGGCCGCATTGCTGTGCCTGGTCGCCTCGCTCTACACGGTCGTTTTCGCCGACCGCCTGAACCTGCGCTTTATCGGCTTCCATGCGGTGCGACCGGAAGAGGTGGTTTTGGGAGGGCTGTTGGCGATCGCCGTCATCGAGGCCTGCCGGCGGTCGATCTCCAAGTGGTTTGCTGCGACCGTCGTTATCGTCCTGGTCTACCTCGCCACCTGCCAGTACTGGCCCGGGTTGTTTCACTACCGGGCCTTCACCCTCGACCGGGCGGTCGAGATTCTCTATCTTCCGAACGACGAGGGCATGTTCGGCTTCCTCATGGGGATTTCGGCCGACATTCTCTACATCTACATCCTGTTCGCCGCCGTGCTGATCAAGACCGGGGCCGGGGACTACCTGATCGATTTCGCCAGCTGGGCGGCCGGCTGGTCGCGGGGCGGCGCCGCCAAGATCTCCGTGGTCTCGTCGGCCTTTTACGGCACCGTCTCCGGATCGAGCGTAGCGAATGTTTACGCCACGGGCTCCTTCACCATCCCCATGATGAAGCGCAGCGGCTACACCCCGAAGCAGGCGGCGGCCATCGAGTCGGTTTCCGGCGTCGGCGGGCAGATCATGCCGCCCATCATGGGGGCTGGCTCCTTCATCATGTCGGAGGTGACCGGCATCCCCTATTTCACCATCATCAAGGTCGCCGTGATCCCGGCCGTGCTCTACTACCTGGGCATCTTCTGTATGGTGCACTTCATCGCCCTGAAACGCGGGATCAGGGCGATCGACCCCAGTGATCGGCCGCCGTTTCGGAAGCTGTTTCGCCGCAGCTATTTTTTTCTGCCCTTTCTGATCGTCGTCAGCCTGCTGGCATACGGGTACTCTCCTTCCAAGGCCGCGTTTCACACGATCTGGGTGACCCTGCTTTTGAGTTTTCTCGACCGGGCGACCTGGCTGACCCCCAAAAAGATGCTCGATACCCTGTTCAGCGCCATGGTCAACTGCGCCATGATCGCCGCTGTTCTGGCCGGCTCGGGCATGGTGGTGGGGGTTCTGACCCGCACCGGCGTCGCTCTGGCCTTTGGTTCCATCCTCGTCTCGGTCTCGTTGAACTCGCTTTTGCTGATGCTGATTTTCGTTTTCCTTGTCATCAGCGTCCTGGGGACCGGCATCCCCACTACACCAGCCTACATCATCGCCGTGACCGTCGGCTCCTATGCCCTGAGCAAGTTTGGGGTTTCACCCTTGGCCGCCCACCTGTTCGTGTTTTACTACGCCGTTCTGGCCGATCTGACGCCGCCGGACGCCGTGACCTCCTTTGCCGCCGCCAACATTGCCGGCGCCGAACCCATGGCCACCGGCATCGAGGGCTTCAAGGTGGGATTAGCCGGCTTTCTGGTGCCCTTCGCCTTTGTGTTCCAGCCGGCGCTGCTGCTTCAAGGCAGTTTTGGGGAAATTGCCGTCAGCGTCGCCTTGACGACTATCGGCGTGGTCAGCCTGGCGGCGGGCGTGATCGGCTATCTGCTTGCCCCCTTGAGCGCGCTGCAACGTGCGCTTCTTCTCTGCGCTTCCGGCCTTCTGGTATTTTCCGCTCAAACCGTTGAGATTGTAGGGTTGATTATCGTGATCGGGGTTTCTGCCTGGTCATTTTTCGATCGCCGGGCGGCGGGGCTGCGCCGGGTCACTGCCGATCCGCAAACCTGACAGAGGTGTTCCTTTTCATGGGGTCCGAAACGGCAGATGCCGTCATCATTGGCGCCGGCGTCATCGGCGCATCCATCGCGTTTCATCTCGCGCGCTTGGGGATCAAACCGCTGGTCACCGAGAAGAACGACCCGGCCGCCGGCAGTTCGGGGGCCTGCGACGGGCTGGTGTTTCTGCAGTCGAAGAAACCCGGCCTCCATCTAAAGCTCGCCCTGGAAAGCCGCCAGCGCTTCGACGGCCTAGTCGATCCCCTTGGGAAAAGCATCGAATTCAAAAACCCGGGCGGCATGTGCCTCATCGAAAGCGATGCGGAACTCGCCGCCATGCAGCTTTTTTTGGCGGAGCAGCGCGCCTCCGGCCTCGATGTCGAGCTGCTCGACGGCGATGAGGCCCGGCGCCGCGAGCCGTGCCTTTCGAGAAAAGTGATCGCGGCGACGTTTTCGGCACTGGACTCCCAGGTCAACCCGTATGCGCTCACCTTCGCTTTTTTGCGCGCGGCGGAATCTGCGGGGGCGCGGATTCTGACAGGGGTGGAGGTCAAGGGGATCGAGGTGGTTGCGGGTAAAGCCACAGGGGTCCTCACGTGTGCCGGCCGAGTCAGCGCACCTTTCGTCGTCAATGCAGCGGGGGCGCTAGCGGCTGAGGTGGGGCGCCTGGCCGGCCTTAACATTCCGATCACGCCGCGCCGCGGGCAGATCCTGGTTACCGCGGCGGTTCCGCCGTTGCTGCGGCACTGCCTGATTTCCGCCCAGTACGTGGCGGCCAAGTTCAACCCAGACCTGGCGGCTCAGGGAGGCATGGGTTTTTCCGTCGAGCAGAGCGACAGCGGCAATATCCTGATCGGTTCCACCCGCGAGTTCGTGGGTTTCGACCGGCGCACCACTTTCGACGGCGTCCGTACGATCGCAAGCCGCATCGCTCCGGTGATTCCAGCCCTCGCGCGCGTGCCGGTGATCCGCACCTTCGGGGGGCTGCGACCCTACACGCCGGACGGCTTGCCGATTCTGGGGAAGGTCGCCGGGTTGGAGGGGTTCATCATGGCGGCCGGCCACGAAGGCGACGGCATCGCGCTTTCCGCCATCACCGGCGAGCTCATTGCCGACCTGATTGCCACGGGCCGAACGCAATTCCCGCTGGACGCCTTCCGCCTGGAGCGGTTCCGGGAGGGTGCGGCATGAGTGGAATACGAATCAATACCCACCGCCGAGGAAAGCGGCTGACGCTGCGGGTAGACGGAAAGCCGGTCACGGCTTACGCCGGGGAAACACTTTTCGCCGTGCTGCTTGCGGAGGGCATCCGGGCCCTTCGGCACCCGTCTGAGGGCTCAACAGAAACCGCCAGAGGCGGCTTCTGCGGGATGGGGGTCTGCCAGGAGTGCCGCGTAACCATCGACGGGATGCCCGACCGCCGCGCCTGCATGACCGAGGTCCGCGAAGGCATGGAGGTCCTCACCGATGGACGATAGGAAGGTGGATGTCGCCATCGTCGGCGGAGGACTCGCCGGTGCCGCCGCGGCCGAGCTGCTGGGCCGCCACGGGATCGGGGTATTGATATTGGACGACAATCTGCACCCGGGAGGGCAGTACCTGCGCGGGGGCCGCGGGGCCGGGGTCGGCTGGACGGACGTGGTAAGGCGGCGCGGCTTAAAGATGCTCGACCGCTTGCCCCGGGAAGCAGTTGAGGTAAAAAACCGCGTTGAAGTCCTCGGCATCGAACCGGGCTTCGAGTTGCTGGTGGCGGATGGAGACGGCGACATCTTCACGGTCGAGGCGAAGCACGTTCTGCTTGCCACTGGGGCCCGGGAGCGGTTTCTCCCATTCAACGGATGGACGCTGCCGGGTGTGCTGGCCACCGGTGCGGTCCAGGTGCTCATCAAGCAGTCCGGGATCCTGCCGGCGCGAAACACGCTTGTGGCCGGCGCCGGTCTGTTTCTGACCACCGTGGCCGGCGACATACTAAAGAGCGGGGGGCGGGTGACGGCCGTTCTGGACGAGGCCCCGCTTCGCCGACGGATTCCGCCGCTGTTCCCTCTCGCCGGTCAGCTCCTCAAGTTCGCGCAGGGCGGAATGCTGCTGGCCAGGCTTCTTTCCGCCGGAACCCGTGTGCGTCATAACACCCGTATCATCGAGGCCAGGGGAGAGGGGCGGGTGCGCGAGGTGACGGCGGCTCGCGTCGACCACCGGGGTGCCGTGGTTTCCGGCAGCGAGGCCGTTTTCCCCGTCTCGTGTCTAGCGGTGGGCTTCGGCTTCACCGCCAACACCGAGCTGGCCCAGCTGGCAGGATGCCGCATGTCCTTCGACGCCGCCCTGGGCGGGTGGGTGGTGCAGGTGGACGAGGGGTTCGAAACCAGCGTCGCCGGAATTTATGCCGCCGGCGAAATCACGGCCATAGGCGGCGCCGCCAAGTCTCTGATCGAGGGGAGGCTGGCCGGGCTCTCGATTCTGCGGCGGATGGACGGGCGGCGCCCCGGCAGTCCGGTGCCGGAGGCGGCCGCGCTGTTGAGGACACGACGGCGGCAGCTGGTTTTTGCGCGCTACTTCAACGCCCAGCACACCTGCGAGCCGGATTGGATGCGCCGGTGGATATCCGGTTTAAGCGATGAGCTTATCATCTGTCGCTGCGAGGATGTACGCCTGGGCGATGTGAGGCGAGCGGTTGCTGCGGGCTTCGATTCCCCGGCCGGGCTCAAAAAGGCCACGCGCTGCGGCATGGGCATCTGCCAGGGCAGCACCTGCAAGACCATTCTCCTGGATGTGCTGGCGGCCTTGACCGGACAACCGCTCGCCCGCCTTCCGCTTCCATCCGTGCGCATGCCGATCAAGCCGGTCACCCTGGGGGAACTCGCTGGGGGCGGGCTTTAGCCATGGACCTGTTGCCATCGCAGGCCCCCCGCCGCAATCGACCCGTGGCGGGAGGACTCCTGGTGCTCATCTCGGCGCTGCTGTTCTCGGGGGTCGGGGCGCTGGTCAAGGCAGCATCGGCCGAACTCCCATCGGAGGTGGTCGTTTTTTTCCGCAATGCCGTGTCGATGGCGTTCCTGCTGCCCTGGATTCTAATCCGACAACGCAACCTCAGCTTAAAGACCAGCTGCCTGCACCTGCACCTGCTGCGATCAGCGGCCGGCCTGTCCGCCATGTATTGCTTTTTCATCGCCTTGAAGCTTTTGCGGCTGGCCGACGCCATGCTGCTCTGCTACACCTTGCCGATCTTCGTCCCTATCATCGAGCGGTTCTGGTTGAAGGAGCCGGTCAGCCGTCAGACCCAGATCGCCGTCGCAGTGGGTTTCGTCGGAATCGCCCTGGTTCTCAAGCCGGGATTCGGAGTGTTCCAGGTTGCCGGACTGGTGGGCTTGGCGAGCGGCCTGCTCTCGGCCCTTGCCATCGTCGGCATCCGCCGCATGACCGTCACGGAGCCGGTGGTGCGCATCGTTTTCTACTTCACGCTGTTCGGCACTCTCGTTTCCTCCTTTCCCCTCGCATGGGCCTGGGAAAATCCGGACGGCCGCCTGCTGGGGGTGCTCGGGCTGCTGGGGGTGCTGGCGATCATGGCCCAGATGTGCCTGACCAAGGGGTACAGTCTGGCGCCGGCCGGCCAGGTGGGCCCGTTCAGCTACGGCACGGTGGTGTTCGCGGCCCTGCTGGGTTGGCTCTTCTGGGGAGAGACCCTGGACGCCTTGACCCTGGTGGGCGCCGTCCTTACCTGTTCGGCAGGAATCATCGCCACCTATCACAGCGACCGGCATCCCCCACCGTAGATTGGAGGTCAAGACGTCATGAAATGCGCGCGCTGCGACAATCTTGTTCCTCCCGGCCAGGAGCGAGAGCACCTGGGGCAGACTCTTTGCGAGGACTGTTACATGGACGTGCTGTCGCCGGCCAAGACCTGCGACCCTTGGGCGGTGCACAGCGCCAAAACATTGGGGAAAGAGACGGGCGGCAAGTTCGACCTGACCGAGCCGCAGCGAAAGATACTGGAGATATTGAATGAGACCGGCGGCGTCCCGCCCGAGCACTTGGTGGAGCGTCTGAAAATTCCCCCCATGGACCTCGAGCGCGAGATCGCCGCCCTGCGGCACATGGAAAAGGTCCGTGGCGAACTCCGGGAGGGGAAAAAATACATTCGGTTGTGGTAGGAACCGTCATTTGTGTTTGATGAAGGTTCCGTTGCGGTATTCGTCGAAGGCGGTCTTCAGCTCCTCCTGGGTGTTCATCACGATGGGGCCGCGCCAGGCGATAGGCTCCTCAATGGGTTTGCCCGAGATCAACAAGAACCGGACGGACTCGGCCCCTGTCGCTACAGCCACCTTTTCGCCATCCGAGAAGAAGATCAGGTTCTCGCTCGTCACGGGTGTTGCGCCAGGCCCCTCGAATCTGCCGTTGCCTTCGAAAACATAGGCAAACGCCTTGTCCCCACGACTCAAGGGGTGAACGAACTCCGATTCACGCGGGATGAAGATGTCGAGGAACTGCGGATCGATGACAACGTCCTGCACGGGGCCTCTCTTCCCTCTGACCTTGCCGCAAATGACCCGGATCTCCACCCCGTTCTCCAGACGGACCAGCGGGATGTCCTCTTTCTTGACCTCTCGGTAGCGCGGGTCCATCATCTTATGCGCCGCGGGAAGGTTGGCCCAGAGCTGGAAACCCCCCATCCGGCCGTCGGAATCGCCCCGCGGCATCTCCTGATGGATGATGCCGCTGCCCGCAGTCATCCACTGGACCTCTCCGGGGCGGATCACCCCCTTGTTCCCCAGGCTGTCGCCGTGCTCCACCTCGCCGTGCAGCATGTAGGTGATGGTCTCGATGCCGCGGTGCGGGTGCCAGGGAAAGCCCTTGATGTATTGGTCGGGTTTGTCCCCGCGGAAGTCGTCAAGCATCAGGAAGGGGTCGAACAGCGGCAGTTCGCTGAAACCGAAGGCCCGCCGCAGGTGGACCCCGGCGCCCTCGATGGCGGGTTGACTCTCAAGGACTTTTTTCACACGCCTTGTATCGGTCATCGGGGTTCTCCTTCACATGGAATTGAGCCTTTCCATCAAATAGCTGAACCGATTCTGAGTATAATAGGTCCGTGTGCGGCTGTCCACGATGGACCCCAGTTTGACTTTGAAATCTTTTTCTTTGAACCCAGCCGCTTTTTCTCGAAGATCAGTAACTATTTGGATTGAGAGCTCCGGCAGGGCGGTCCCCCGCCGAAGCATGAATTCGATGTCGAAACAGTCTCTGACTTCGCCCCGGTCGAGAAGCGCTTCGATTTTGTTTTTCATTGTTTGCTCGAGGGTGTGGGCCTGAAGAAGAACCTGCGTTGTGCTGAAACGTGAAAAGGCGATCTTGGCCTGAAAATCACAATCTTTTTCTTCTCTTCTGATTTCGATTTTAAGCCGTTTCGGATAGTGGCCGGTCCGAACCTCGACGAGCAGCGTGAAATGTTTGATTTGCGCATCGGTGATCTCATAGTTCTGATCGAGGGTTTTCAGAAGCCTGTTGAAAAAAGCCTGTTGCGGGACCTTTCGGATAAACCAGAAATCGAGGTCGACGGAATAGCGGTTGAGTTCGTGGCAGAGGCGCAGCATCGTGCCGCCACCAAAAACCAAGGGGCCAAGCAGTTTGGCGCTGCTCAGCTGGTCGAGCACTTCGATTTCGAAAACTTCATGGCGACCCAAGATATCCATGTTTTTCGAGCAGTTTCCTTGTCTTGAGCGGGTAGCTGCGGCTAAGGCGAGCCACCTCTTTGCGGTTAAGCTTCGTCTCGTCGATGGAGGTAAGGTCTAACGCATAGCGGCCGAAAGACATCAGGTAGGCGGCATCGACAAATGCCTTTTCCGGGGTTGCGATAAAAACCCCTTGCTGCCGGATGAATCCGGCAAAGAGAGTGCCTCGAATTTTGGTGTATCGGAATATGCAGCCATTCAACGACAATTCCTTTGTGCGTTTGATGGCCACCGACTCGATGAGCTCCCGCTGAACCTGAGTGGTGATCTCGTGATAGTCAAGGGCCGTCATCAGCGATATGTAAGAGGGGCTTTGTCCCAGGTTGGCCAGTGTGAACCGTTCTTCCCGGCTTGCCGCCCGCCAACGTTCCTTCAGCACATAGATATTGGGCTTCAACCGCAACAGGAGCCCGCGATGAACGTAGCGGCTTGCGCTCACTTTGGCCGAGTCAGGGCTGATCCTTAAAGCTCTGGCAATGTCCCGGTAGCTGAAATATAGTCGTCGTATCGAATTGAGGTCGGTGATTTTCATCAGGGATACCTGATAAACACTATTGTTAATTTAATATATTCTACAATACTTGGGGTGTCAAGTCGTCGCAGGCGCAGCGGGCTTTCGCGGCATGGCATGAACGGTGATGGTGAGGGTGTTTTCTTCAGGTCATCCTTACGAATCGACTCAAAACATAAAAAGTGACGGATGCCTTATGCTTTCATGCAGCGAAATAGAGGATGCCTTGTGCAAATGGTTCAATGCCTGGGCCGAGTATGACCTCGATGGGGTGATGGAGCTGTTCCACGAGGATGTCCTCTTCGAAAACTGGACCGGCGCAAAGGCGGAAGGCAGGGAGAACCTTCGCCGGGCGTGGTCGGAGTGGTTTGCCTGCCCCGGCGGGTTCCGCTTCATCGCGGAGGAGACCTTCGTCGACGAATCCCGGCAGAGGGTCCTCTACCGCTGGCAGCTGGAATGGCCATCAGTCGAGAAAGGCTTTGAGGGCAAACCCGAAAAACGCCGAGGGGTCGATGTGATGCATTTCGCGGACGGTAAGATCATCCGAAAGCTGACCTATTCGAAGACGACCCTGGAGATAGACGGGCAGATAGTCTGCCTTCGGCCGGAGCGTTTGAAGTGACCGCTGTGACGTTTCGGTTGCATATCATTTTACGCTGTTGATTGCGCGTGTTCCCAGTACGGTTTCGCTGTGCGCGCGGTCTCCTCGGGTGCGGTGAAGGTGGTCATGTCGCCCAGCATGACCTCGAAGCCGGTGTGGTCGCTGCGCACCCAGGGGGCGTAGTTCGACCGGGCGAGGATGACGACCCGCAACTCAAGCCGGCTCGCCTCCTCCGCGATCGCCAGGATTCCCAGGTTGTAGCCGTTGCGGTTCAGGCTGCGGTAATACCTCTGGGTGTTGAGTACGCCCTGTGCCAACCCTCTCCAGCCGTCGGCCGTCACCTGGGAAAGAGAGGTCGCTCCCGGCAAAATCCCCCAGATTTCGAAGAACCCCTCCGGCGCGAACGCCGCCAGCCACTCCCAGCCGCCGTTAGCGCCGATGGTTCGCCTGCCCTCCCGCCGCTCACGGTCCAGGTAGTCGGAGAAGAGAAGCCGGCCGGTTTTCTCGAAGTGGCCGGCTGCCCGAGCCTTTAGGAAGCGCTGGTGGTTTGCGGCGATACGATCCGCCTGGATTTGAAGGTGCGGGTGCAGGAGGGATCCGCCGGCGGAGGGCAGGTGGTTCTGGGTGATCGCCATGTAAACGGCATCGGGGTCCTGGGCGCGCACGCGCCGAAGGTACTCCGCGCAGTTCAGAAAGCTGTTGGTGTAGGACTCAACGGAGGCGGTCCCGATCTCCACGAAATGCCGGTCGTCGAACAAACTCACCGCTCAAAGCAGATCACCGGGAGCCTCATTCCTAAATAGTGTCCGTCCAGAAATGGTGGATTTTGGTCCAGGCCAAGGCCGCAGCGATTTCGCAACCGGAGGCGTAGTTGAATCCACGCCGAGGATTGCGAAGAGCGAGAACGCCGGCATGGGCCGTAAGGCGCCGTTTGCGGAACCCGAGGCGGATCAAGGCTATGGCGTCGGGGTCGTCCTTGAGCAGAAAATAGAAGTCGCTTTTGTTGGTCAGCTTCTCGACGGAGGTAAACGGCTTGAGTTCCACCGCGAAGAGCGTGGCGGCCAGGTTCACGATGGCGGTGATCGTCTGGTTGGTGCGCTCGGCCAGGTCTAAATAGATGGCTTCCAGGGAATCGGCCAGTTTGCGGGCGGCCTGCTCGCGGAAAACCGAGAAGGTGTCCAGAATCTCCTGGTAGAGCAGCTCCTCGAGCTCGGATTCGAGGTTTCGGCTATCGGCGCCGGAGCGGGTTTTTTCCCTGAAATGGCTTTCGATGGCGGTCAGCAGCGGGAGCACGCGCTCGCGCTTCAGCGCATTGAGGTCGCGGTCCAGGACATCGTGCATTTTACGGATCTGTCCGGTCAGGATGAAGTGGTGCTCCTCCGCGTCTTTTTCGGTCCGGCGCACGAACTTCTCGAACTGGGCGGCCTTGGCGCGCAGCTCATCAAGGCTCAGCTTGGCGGCTTCCTGCTCCAGCTGCCAGGCCATGCTCTCATCGGAGACATAGCGCATGAGAGACGCCGCCATGGTCTGGAGAAAGGTTTTGCTCTTCTCTTTGTGCAAAAACTGGCGCAGGTGCTCCTCGAAAGCGGGCAGACCGGAGCGATCCAGTTTGTTCTTGTCTTTCTCCAGCCGCCCCTCCAACGCCAACCGGGCCGATATCGGCCAGACCGTGACGGAGCGTTTCAGGTCCTCCTGCAGGATATCGGCGGTGAACGCCAGTGCCTCGGCGAGGTCCTTCTCCCCGACCGTGTCGATCTTGTTCAGCACGAAAAACAGGTTGTCCACGTAGCCTCGGACCTCCTTGAGAAAGCGGTGCTCCGAGGCGCTCAGCGGCGGGTCCGCGGTGACCACGAAGATGCCGGCGTCGACATTGGGCAGATAGGCATACGCCACCTCCGTGTTGTGGTCGAAGACCGAGCCCACCCCGGGGGTGTCGATGATCCGGACCCCGTCCTTAAGGTGCGGGCACGGGTAGAACACCTCCACCTCTTTGACATTCAGCCGGTTTTTGGGGTTTGCCTTTTCGGTCACATAGCGGTGGATTTCGGAGATGCCGGTCTCTTCACTGTGCCCATCCAGGAAGTGGACCACGCTTTTGGGCTGGGGCCCGAAGCAGAGCAGGGTGACGATCGAGGTGAGCGGCACGATGGCGGTGGGGACGATTTCTGTTCCCAGCAGGGCATTGATGAAGGTGGACTTGCCCCGCTTGAACTGCCCCATGACCACCAGGTTGAATTGCTGCTGAACGAGCTTCTCCTGCAGCTCCTGCAACCGCCGGCTCCCATCGAGGTCTCGGCCCGAAAGCTCCCCGATCACTGCGAGCAGCCCGTCCTTGATCGATGTGTAGTCTGAAGCCATTCCTAAACCTCCCTAAAAAAATGACCTCTACCGAGAGCACAACGCTCAAAGCAGAGGTCATCATCCCACTCTTTAAGGTGTATGGGCGGTTGCGGCTGACCTCATAGCCCGCAGAATCAATCATACCCTTTCCGAGCCCTCACCGAGTGTCAAGACATTCAGATTTCGGCGCTCGACCGACCTAAGGCTTTCGGCTCAAATAAAATGTTATTAAAATCCGTGTTGACTTGTAACTACTGTTACATTTAAACTTAAAGTCATGGAAATCACAACATGGCTACTTTTCACCTATAAGGTTCCCCCGGAACCGGCCCGCAAGAGAGTCGCTCTGTGGCGGCGGCTTAAAAGCATGGGCGCGGTGTACCTGCAGAACGGGGTTTGCCTTCTCCCCAGAATTGGCGACCATGCGCGCCGCCTGAAGATTCTGCAGAACGACGTCGCCGAAATGGGGGGCGAATCGGTGATCCTGGAAACGGCGGCGCTCGACCGTCCCCAAAAGGAAAAGGTCATCTCCCGCTTCATGGCGGACCGCAAAGAGCAATACCGCGAGTTCATCTCCAAATGTGAGGACTTTGAAGCCGAGATCGCAAAAGAGACGAAAGCGCGCCACTTCAGCTATGCCGAAATCGAGGAAAACGAGGTGGACCTGAAAAAGCTCGAAGCCTGGCTGGCCAAGATCCGAAAACTGGATTTTTACGGGGCGACCCTGGCGGGTGAGGCTCAAAAACGCCTGCGGGGCTGCGAGGCTTTGCTTGAAACCTACGCCCAACGGGTTTTCGAGGTGCATGATGGCAACCACTGAAAAAGTGACGGCCGTCGCAAGCCAAAATCAGAGGATGGAACCCCAAAAATGGCTGAATCGAACGGTTGCCGGTGCCGGCCTGACCAGTGCGCTAGGGGACTTCTGCTACGAAACCACCACCGTCATCCTGCCCGGTTTCCTGGCCGTGCTGGGGATCCCGGCGGTGGTTCTGGGGATTATCGAGGGCGTTGCCGATGCCATCGCCAGTTTCACGAAGATGATCTCGGGGTACATCGCCGGCAAACTCGGTCATAGGAAGCTGCTGGTGGTGGTCGGCTACGGGCTGACCCCGCTCGGACAGGTTCTGATCGCGATGGCGGCCGGCTGGCCGCTGCTGCTGGCAGGCCGGGTGGTCTCCTGGTTCGGCAAGGGGCTTCGCGGCCCGCTGCGGGACGCGATCGTCACCCAAGCCATCCGCCCCGAAACGCGCGGGAGGGCGTTCGGTTTTCATCGGGCGATGGACACGGTGGGGGCGGTCGTCGGCCCCCTGCTGGGCGTTGCGCTCCTCGGTTGGGCGCAGGGGCGGTCCTTGGAAGATCCCGACGGGCCGTTTCGCCTTGTCCTGTGGCTCGCCGTTGTCCCCGGGGCGCTGGCCGTCTTGGCCTTCCTGACGCTGGTGCAGGACCCCGAGCACTCCCCGAACCCGGCCCTGAAATTCTTCCGGGCCCTGAAAGGGCTGCCGTCGCGGTTCAAACGCTATTTGAGCGCCGTGGGCCTTTTCGGCGTCGGCGATTTTTCGCACTCCTTGCTCATCCTGGCAGCCACCCAGCTGCTTACGGCTCAGATGGGCGTGGTCCGGGCCGCCCAGGTGGCGGGCATGCTCTATGTGTTACGCAACATCGTGCAGGTCGCCTTGTCCTATCCGGTCGGCGTGCTGGCGGATCGCCTCGGATCGCTGCCGGTCCTGATGGCCGGCTACGTGCTGGGTGTCCTGACGGCCGTCATGACCGCGCTCGCCTTCTGGTTCGGCATCGACAGTGTGTTTGCCTTAAGTGCGATTTTTTCTATCGCCGGCTTGTACACGGCCGTGCAGGAGGCGCTGGAGTCGACTGTGACCGCCGGGATGGTGAGTGGGGAGATGCTCGCCATGAGCTTCGGCGCGCTCGGCACGGTGAACGGCACCGGCAAACTCGTCTCCAGCAGCCTGGTGGGTGTGCTGTGGACGGTTGTCTCGCCCGTCTTCGGCTTCGGCCTGGCCGCATTGCTGATGGCCGCCGGCACGCTTGGCTTGGCGCGGGTGCGAAGGTAACAGCAGGCCCTAACGGTGCCCCATGGCATTCGAAGGATGGAAAGCAAAGGCCCGCAAGTTAAAGTTGGAAGTGCACGCGCTCTATCTTGCCTCCAAAGACCGACGGGTTCCCTGGCATGCGCGGGTGCTGGCGGTCGTGGTGGTGGCCTATGCCTTTAGCCCGATCGACCTGATTCCCGACCCCATTCCGGTGCTCGGCTACCTGGATGACCTGATTCTCATTCCCCTTGGAATCGCCCTGGTGATCAAGCTGGTACCGGCCGACGTCCTGCGGGAGTGCCGCGAGAAAGCCGCTTCGGCCCGGACGGAGGGTAAGCCCAGGAACTGGGTTGCAGGCGGGATCATTATCCTGATCTGGCTGGGCATATTCGGGTTCACTTTCTATTATTTGAGTGCTATGTTCTCCGCCTCTGACTGAGCTGCCGGATTTTCGGCAGACCAGCGAGGGGATGGAGTCCCCCCTACAACCGCCCATCTTGGGCTGATGACTCCTGCCGTGCCCCCATCCCGCGGCGGAGCCGTCTGCCCTCGACGATGCCCGCCGCCAGGCGGGCTTTTTTGTGCAGATCCCGATTAACTTTTTGAAAGGAGTTTTCCGACATGGAGCAGTTCTTCGCCACCGCCGCCGTCTGGTTGTCGCTTGCCGTCCTCTCCTCGGTCATCGCCTACCACCTGCGCATTTCAATCGCCCTGATCGAGATCTGCGTCGGTGTGGCTGCGACCGCAGCGGCCACCTACCTGGGGATGTTCGAGGCGTTGGGCGCAAACGAGGAGTGGCTTCGGTTTCTGGCCTCCTCCGGGGCGGTGCTGCTCACCTTCCTGGCGGGCGCGGAGCTCGAGCCCGAGGTGATCCGCAGGAAATGGAAGGAGGTGAGCCTGGTGGGGGTCGTTGGCTTCCTGGCGCCTTTTTTCGGCTGCGCGGCCCTGGCCTATTTTGTTCTTGGGTGGGACCCGCGCGCAAGCTGGCTCGGCGGGATCGCTCTCTCCACGACCTCGATGGCGGTGGTTTACGCGGTGATGCTGGAGACCGGCTTCAACCGCACCGATTACGGCAAGGGGATCCTGGGAGCCTGCTTCATCAACGATCTGGGCACCGTCCTGGCGCTGGGGCTCATCTTCGCCCCGTTCACTTACAAGACCATCATTTTTTTGGTTGTGACCGTAGCGGTCCTCGGCCTGCTGCCGTTTTTAACGAAGCTGCTGACCCGGCGCTACGCCCACCGCACGGCGGCCATCCGCACCAAGTGGCTGCTGCTGGTCCTGATGGGGCTGGGCGCGCTGGCGCTCTGGTCCGGGAGCGAGGCGGTCCTGCCGGCCTATATCGCCGGCATGATTTTGGCCGGCAGCGCGGCGCAGGATGCGTTCTGGGTGCGCCGGATCCGAACGCTCACCGTCGGCTTTCTCACCCCCTTCTATTTTCTGAGGGCCGGGACCCTGGTCTCCTTGCCGTCGCTGGTGACCGCCCCACTGGTCTTGATCGCCCTTTTGGCAGGCAAGGTAGCCTCCAAGATTTTCGGTCTTTTTCCGATCATTGCGATCTTCCGCCGCGAGCGCAATGAACGCTGGTACTACACCCTGCTGATGTCCACCGGCCTGACCTTCGGCACTATCTCCGCCCTCTACGGGTATTCGAACGGGATCGTGACCCAGGAGCAATATTCGTTCCTGGTGACGGCGGTGATCGCCAGCGCCGTCATCCCCACCCTGATCGCCGGCATCGCCTTTCTGCCCCGCCACCTGCTGCCGCCTCCTGCCCCCGAAACGCGGCAGACCAAAGTAGCCGGCCCCGAGCCTCAAAACGGAGGGTTGGCCGAGGAGTGAAAAACAGCAACCCCGGCGGCCGGCCCCTTTTAAACCGGAGGTGACGCGGTTATATTGGTAGTCAAAAACCCTATCAGCCGGGGGGGATCCATCAATGGACACCGTGACGCAAATCGGGTTGGGCGCCGCTGTCGGTGAAGCGGTTCTGGGGCGCCGGATCGGCCGCCGCGCCATGCTCTGGGGCGGCATCGGCGGACTGCTGCCCGACCTGGACATACTGGTGCCGCTGGGGGATGCCGTCCGAAACGTCACCTATCATCGCGGACCCAGCCACTCGCTCTTCGTTCTGGCGGCCCTTACCCCTTTTATGGTTTTTCTGATCCTGAAGATCCACCCCCAGACCGCCGTCTACCGGGCGCGCTGGCTCTGGTTGGTGTTTCTCGCCTTCGTTACACACGTGCTCCTGGACTGCCTGACCGTCTACGGCACTCAAATTTTCTGGCCGCTCTCCACTCCGCCGGTGATGTGGTCGACCCTCTTCATCATCGACCCGGCCTATTCGCTGCCGCTTCTGGCAGGCGTCATGGCGGCGCTCGTCATGTCCCGCAGCACGGGCCGGGGTCACCATCTCAATTCGATTTGCCTCGCCCTCAGCACACTTTACATCCTCTGGAGCATCGGGGCCAAGCTCCATGTGGAGCAGGTGGCGCGTTACTCCTTGCGGCAGCAAGGCATCGCCCATAGCGCCTTGCTGACGACCCCGACGGCGTTCAACACCCTCCTGTGGCGCGTTTTGGCCATGGGTGATGACGGCTACTATGAGGGCTATTATTCGCTTGTGGATGGAAACCGGGGAGTCAAGTTGATGCGCTACCCCGCCAACCGGAACCTTTTGGCGGGCCTGGAGGAGCACTGGCCGGTCAAGCGGTTGCAGTGGTTTACCCACGGGTTCTACGCCGTGGAGCGAGTCGGCGATGGGATTGTCATGACCGACCTGCGCATGGGCATGGAGCCCGATTACACCTTCCGCTTCCGGGTGGCTTCAGCGGGCAACCCGCATCCGGTGCCGGCTGCGCCGCTTCGCGTCAGGGAACCTCGTAACTTTGCGGTGCTGGACTGGGTCTGGCAGCGAATTTGGACCGATTCGGCGGGTGTCTCTCCCCCAGACGCGGCATAACGCCTCCTGCTATGAGGAACGACAGGGGCGTTGCTTAGCCGAGCGCCAGGGCGATGATGCCGGCGACGATCGCTAGAGCCGCGGGAACGCGGCGTCGGGCCTCTTCCTCCAGCAGCCAGCGGGTGCCCATGACGGTGCCGATCAGGATGCTGACCTCCCGCGCCGGGGCGATGTAGCTGACCGGGGTGGTCACCAGCGCGGTGAGCACGAGAATGTAGGAGAGGGGGCAGAGGGCTCCCACGGCGATGATCGAATTGCGTTTCTCGCGCCATTGCCGCCGCACTTCAGCCCATTTTTTCAAGGCGATGGGGCTGAGCAACAGGACGCGGCCGGCGTCGATCGCCCAGACCAGAATCAGCGGGGGGATCAAGTAGGTGCTCACGGCAAGTTTGTCCCAGAGGGTGTACATGGCGATGACCGAACCGGTGAGCAGCCCAAAGACAATCGCCGGCCGGCGGTTTTCCCCAGGTCCGGCCGACCCGCCGGCCAGGGCGAACACACCAACCGCCACCATGATCCCTCCTGCGACCGCGAGCGCCGAGGGCCTCTCGTGAAACAGCAGGATTGCCAGCGCCATCGAGAGCACGGGGCCGGTGCCGCGCGCCAAGGGGTATACCAGCGACAAATCGCCGACCTTGTAGCCCTGCTGGAGAAGCAGGAAATAGGCGATGTGAATGAGGGCGGTCACCAGCATCACCCCCACCTCGAGCAGTCCGATGTGGGGTTTGACCCATACGAGGGCCACGGCCGCCATGGGCGCGTAGATCAGGGATGACATGAGGGCGAACAGCCAAACGAACACCGGGCCGCCGCCCGCCTTTTTGGCGAGATAGTTCCAGCCGGCATGGACAAAACCGGCGCACAGCAGCAGCGTCAGGGCGAATGCCGTCATTTTGTCGATTCGGCCGGGTCAGCCGCCAGGGCGGCGTATTCCCAGCCTCCGCCCAAGGACTTGTAGAGGCGAACCAGGTTGGCTGTTGCGGTGCCGTTGCTCTGGTCCAGTTCGTTTTGAAGAAGAAGCAGCGCGCGCTGGGCATCCAGAACATTGGTGAAACCAACCAGACCCATCTGATAGCGATGCGCGGCCAAGAGTTCCGCCCGTTTGGCCGCGGCCGCGGCCTTGACCAGGGAATCGCCGCGGATCTGTTCTTTGGCGTAAGCGACCAACGCATTTTCCACCTCTTCCTGCGCGGCGAGGACGGTCGCTTGGTAGCGAATCAGGGATTGTTCCTGGCGGGCGGTCTGCGCGTTGATCTTCTGGCGGATTGCGCCGGCATCGAAGATATTCCAGTAGACGCTGGGACCGAACCCCCAAATCCGGCTGCCCTGCTCTAAAAACGCACCGCTGTCGACCGCTTCGAGCCCGATGGTGCCGGCCAACCGGAACTTGGGATAGAGCTCCGCCGTGGCAACGCCGATCCTGGCGATCTGGGCGGCAAGGTCCCGTTCGGCCCGTTTGACATCAGGGCGCCGCCGCAGCATCTCGGCCGGAATCCCGACGGCCACCCTGGCCGGCAGGGCCGGAATCGGCGCTTTCTCTTCCAGCTCTTGCGCCAGTTGACCGGGCTGCTTTCCCAGCAGCACCGCCAGGCGGTTTTTTGCGGCGGATAGTCCTGTTTCCAGAACCGGCATCTGGGACCGGGCGGTCTCCAGAATCCGCACGGACTCCTGCAAGGCCAACTCATCGATCAAGCCGGCCTGGTAGCGCGATTGATTCAGAAGGTAAGAATTTTCCAGTGTTTTGATGTTGGCCGCGGTCGTCGTCAACCGGGCCTGGAAGGTGCGCACATCCACATAGTTCAAAGCCACCTCAGCCATCAGAGTGATCAGGACTCCGTTCAACTCCTCCTGGCTGGCCTCGAGATCGGCTTGGGCCGCTTCGATCGAGCGTCTGACCCCTCCGAAAATATCGAGTTCCCAGCCGGCATCAAAACCGGCCGAGTAGAATTCGCTCTCTTTCCCCGTGCCGCCCGACTCGCTGGTGCGAAGCCTTGCAGCCGACGCACCGGCATCCACGGAAGGAAACAGACCGGCCCGGCTGATCCCGCGCAGCGCCCTGGCTTCGCGCACACGGGCCCGGGCCGTTTGAATGCTCAGGTTCCCGGAAGCCGCCTGCTCCATCAGGCGGCTCAGCGCTCGGTCCTCGAAAGCGCTCCACCAGCCGGCCAAGGCGTCCGGCTCCGGCGGGGCGGCGATGAGCCCGCCGCCCATTTCAGCTTGCCATCTCTCCGGCGCGTCCGGAGTGACTGGACGATACTCAGGACCCACCGCCGCGCACCCGGCCATGACCAGGCCGATGCCGATCGAAATTACCAACTGGATGCAAAAACGATGGTGACACATGGGGTTGTCCTCTTTCAAGTCAACCTTCAGTGACTTTGCGGCCATCACTCTTCCGCCTTCTTCCTGAGCCGCATCCGCCAAGCACTGCCCTTTTCGCGAAATGCCTGGAAAGCATAGTAAAGCGGCGGTATCAGGAAAATGCCTGCCACGGTCGCCGCCAGCATTCCGGAAAAAACCGTGGTGCCGATGGCGCGGCGGCTCCCTGCCCCGGCTCCGGTGGCGATCACCAGCGGCAGCACACCCAAAATGAAGGTAAACGCCGTCATCAGCACCGGCCGAAAGCGAATGCCGGCGCCTTCCACCGCCGCTTTGTAAATGGAAAGGCCCTGCTCCCTGCGATCCTTTGAAAATTCGACGATGAGGATGGCGTTTTTGGCGGCCAGGCCGACCAGCAAGACCAATCCGATCTGGGCATAAATGGATAGGGGCAGGCCTACGATCCACAGGCCGACCAAGGCCCCCAGACTGGCCACGGGAATCGACAGGATGATGGACAACGGGATGTTCCAGCTCTCGTACTGCCCCACCAGGAACAGATAGCCGAAGAGAAGCGCCAAGGCGAACAGGAGTTCGACTTTTCCGCCGGCCTCGCGCTCCTGATAGGACATGGACGACCATTCGAAACCGTATCCGCGGGGCAACGTGCCGGCTGCCAGCCGCTCCATGGCGGCCATGGCCTGGTTCGAAGAGTAGCCCGGGGCGGCGTTGCCGGTGATCTGCGCGCTGGTAAACTGGTTGTAGCGGTAGACCAGCTGAGGGGCCAGAACCGTGGAGAACGTCACCAGGCTTTTCATCGGCACCATTTGGCCCGTATCGCTGCGAACATACAGCCTCGAGATGTCATCCACATTTTTCCGAAAGGCCTCTTCGGCCTGAACTTTGACCTGGTAGGTCTGTCCGTAGAGGTTGAAATCGTTGACATAGCTTGCGCCCAGATAGTGCTGCAGGGTGGCGAATACCCGGCTGGTCGGTACCTTGAGGGTTTCGGCCCGCGTGCGGTCCAGGTTTATGAAAATCTGCGGCGTATCGGCTGTGTAGGTTGAAAACACACGGGCCAAGGCCGGGTCCTGGTTGGCGGCTATCACCAGCGCTCGGGTTGCAGCCGCAATTTCCCGAGGCGGCTGGTCTTCCAGCGCCAGCAGCCTGAAATCGAAGCCGCCGGTGGTTCCCAACCCTTGAATCGGAGGCGGCACGAAAGCAAAAATGTTGGCCGTCGTGATGGCCGTCAGCTTCGCCATGGCCTGGCCCACAATGGCATCCAGCTGCTGATGCGGCTGCTTGCGTTTGTCCCAGGGCTTGAGGACCGCGATGCCGAACCCCACGTTTTCGGATGTACCGGAGAGCAGAGAAAACCCGCTGACCCCGAGGACGTCGTCCACCCCGTCGATCTGTTGCAGCGCCCCTGTGACCTCCTGCATGACGCTGTTGGTGCGCGCCAGGGAAGCCCCCTCGGGCAATTGAGCGTTGAAGAAAAAGGCGCCCAGGTCTTCCTGAGGGAGAAAACTGGCGGGGGTGCGGCTGAACAAAAACCATGCGCCGCCGATCACACTCAAAAAAATAAGCAGCGCTACGACCAATCGCCGGATCAGCCAGGCAGCGCCGGCCGTATAGGCGTTGCGGGATGCCGCCAGGGTTCGGTTGAACCAGGCCAAGGGGCCGCGCTGCGGAATTTTCGGCTCCTTGAGCAGCACGGCGCACAGGGCCGGGCTCAGCGTCAGGGCGTTGATGGCGGAGATGACCACGGCGACGCAGATGGTCACCGCGAACTGCTTGTAAAGCTGGCCCGTAATGCCGGGCATGAAACCGACCGGCACGAACACGGCCAGCAGCACCAGGGTGGTCGCGATGATCGGGCCGGTGACCTGGCCCATGGCCCGGATGGTGGCAGGACGCGGGCTCAACTGGCGTTTGTCCATGATCCGATAGACGTTTTCCACCACGACGATGGCATCGTCCACCACCAACCCGATGGCCATGATCAGAGCGAACAGCGAGATGGTGTTGGCGCTGTAGCCCAAGGCGAGCAGGACCGAAAAAGTGCCGATCAGTGAAACCGGGATGGTCACGGTGGGCACCAGCGTCGCCCGCCAGTCCTGCAGGAAAATGTAGTTTACGAACAGGACCAGCAGAAAGGTGATCGCCAGCGTGAAGATTATCTCCTCGATGGCGGCCGACACATACTGGGTCGTGTCATAGATGATCTTGTAGCGCATGCCCTCCGGCATCCGCTCGCCCAATTGCGCGAGTTCCGCCCGCACCCGCTTCATGGTCTCCAGCGCATTGGCGTCGGAGGAGCGGTAAATGCCGATCGCCACGGAGGACTCGCCGTTGATGATCGAGTGGGTGCCGTAATCCTTGGCGCCCAACTCGACCCGGGCCACATCGCGAACCCGGACCAGCCCCCCCAGATCGTTGCTGCGCACAATGATATTTTCGAACTCGACGGGCTCGTCGAGCCGGCCCTTGGCCCGCAGCGTAAATTGAAGCTGTTGCCCGGGGATGTTGGGTGCGGTTCCAATAGCGCCGACGGCCGCCTGGATGTTCTGCCGGCGGATGGCGGCGATCACATCATCGGCGGTCAGGCCCCGGGCGGCGAGCCGGTCCGGGTCCAGCCAGACACGCATGCTGTATTCAAGCTCACCGAAAATAAAGACATCGCTGACCCCGTTCAGGCGAACCAGGGCGTCCTTGATGTGCTGGTTGATATAGTTGCTCAAAAACATTTTGTCCTGTGAACCTTCGGACGCAAAAAAAGCGGCGACACCCAGAATGTCGGTCGAGCGCTGCCGCACGGTGATGCCCTGATCCACCACGGCTTGCGGTAATTTGGGGATGGCCAGCTGCACCCGGTTTTGCAGGTTGACCTGGTCGATGTCCGGGTCGGTGCCGACGGCAAAGGTGACGGCCAGATCGTAGCGCCCGTCGTTCGAGGAGCTCGATGCCATGTAAAGCATCTTTTCGACGCCGTTGACCGCCTTTTCGATGGAGGCCGCTACGGTATCGGCCACGACCTGGGCGTTGGCGCCCGGGTAGACCGCGCTGACCCGGATTTCCGGCGGGGTGATGGACGGGTATTGGGCCACCGGGATGTTGAACATGGCGATGAGCCCGGCTAGGGTGATGATGACCGACACCACCACCGCCAGGCGCGGACGGTCAATGAAAATCTGCGAAAACATGGCCTATCTCCCCTGGCCGTTATCGGTTGAAATGCTCTTTACGGTCATCCCCGGTTGGACTTTCTGTATCCCCTCGACGATCACCAGCTCACCTGCGCTCAGCCCTGATTCGATGGCCCACATCCCGCCGAAGACCCGGCCGGTCTTGACGCGGCGGGCGACGACGCGGCTTTCGCTGTCCACCACGAGAACATACGGGCCCTTATGATCCTGCTGGACAGCGGCCTGGGCCACCACGGGCCTCATTTCAGGGCGGGTCTGACTCACGATGACGGTGACATACTGCCCGGGGATCATCCGGCCTTCGGGATTGTCGAACTCGGTCCGGACCGCCAGGGTGCCGGTGGCGGGGTCCACCTCATTGTCGACGAAATCGATCCGGCCGATGGCGTCGAACGTACTGCCGCCGGCGAAGCGGAGCCGCGAGGCCAGGGTAGGTTTATGCAGGCGATTCGAAGTGTTGTTCAGGGCCGCCTGGATGGCCGGCAGGTCATTTTCGCTGATGGAAAATACCACACGAACGGGATCCACTTGGACGATTCGGGCGAGCGGCGTCGCGGCCGGGCCGACCAGATTGCCGCGGGTATACGCCGTGCGCCCGATGCGCCCCCGGATGGGCGCCTGGACGGTGGTGTAGCTGAGATCCAGCCGCGAACGGGTGAGGGCGGCCTCGGCTTGGGCGACCAGGGCTTTGGCACGGAGATCGGCGGCCTGCGCATCGTCCAAGTCGATCGCCGGAACGCTTTCGGGCAAAGCGGAGCGGAGCCGTTTGAGCCGCTGTGCGGCCCGTGAAAGCTCCGCTTCGGCCTCTGCCAGCTGAGCCTTGTCGGCGGCCACCCTGGCGAGGTAGGGCGCTTGTTCGATCGCATAGAGCACCTGGCCCGGTCGAACCTCCTCGCCCTCCCTGAAGTTGACCTTCTCCAGGAACCCTTCGACGCGTGCGCGCAGATCGACGGTCTGGATGGCTTCAACGTGCCCTACGTATTCAACCGGCGGATTGATATCCTGCAGCGCGGCCGGAGTCACCTTCACGAGAGGCGGCGGTCCGCTTCCGCTGCCCGGGGGAGCGGCAACGGAGGCGAACGGCATCGTGGCAGAAAAGAAGCACAGCCATAGGGCGGCTCTGGCCCAGCGAGGGCCTTTGGTTGCCGCCGCTTCGATCCCTGGGCGGGGATCGGCGGCCGACTGCCTGCCGCATGCAGAGGAAGCATCGTTCCGTGGTGCGGTTGATTCCATTGGGTGAACTCCTGCGATCATCTTGAATTAGGTTGAAAATTAAACCGTGATGCGTGCTTAGGTCCGCTTCGAATCGTTTTGCGCAGGAACGGCCGTCGGGTTGCCCGGCCTGGAAACCTCGCGTGCCGTGAAATCCCCTACACCGAAATGCCCTCGAAGATGACGTTGAGAATCCGGCGCAGCATCGCGCGGTCGATGCGCGCATGGCCGCCGAAGAGCTGCTCCTCGATCGCCACCTGGCTGGCGCCCATCAGGGCCCAGGAGATGTCAGCCGGGTCGCCGGCGCGGAACTCCCCGGCGGCGATGCCCTGTGCGACAATCCGGGCAATGAGGTCATGAAACCTGGCATGGTAGGAGTCGAAGTCGAAAAACGGCGCCCCCTGAGGCGGACCGTAGTAGATGGAATGCATGAGCCGGAAGAGGTCGCTGTTTTCATGGATCACTCCGAACGCCCGGTCGAATTTATCGAGCAGCAAACTCCGCCGGCTGCCGCACTCAAGGCCGGAGGCTTCCATCAGCGGCGCGAGCCGGCTGAAAAGCTGCTCCATCAGGGCGAGGTAGATCCCCTCCTTGTTTTTGAAGTAATAGTAGAGCACGGGCTTGGTCACACCGGCGGCAGCGACGATTTCGCGCACGGAGGTCGCCGCATATCCCTTGCGCGTGAAGAGCTCCAGCGCCGCCTTCAAAAGCGCTTCCTTTTTTCCCAATGCCGGCGATGCCACTCGTTTACGAACGGTCATGCTGCTGCCTTCCCGCCGTCTGCCGTCGCCTATCGATCACAGGCGATCGGGCAGGCTCAAAATTATACCGAACGGTAGGTATATAAATATCCCCCGCCCGTCAAGCATTTTTTTAAACCCGATAATTGAATTCAAACACCTGTTTGTCTCCGCTCCGGTTTTATGCCATCATGCGCGCACCATTTTTCAGGAGGATGCGGAGATGAACACGCGATTTCGAAGCAAGCCTAAATTGAAGCGGCCGGCAAAGCCTGCGGCTTACACCGGGCCGAGCATCGATGAGATCATCCGTGAGGCGCGCCAGAAGCGCTCCGCCGACGGCGACTACCGGGAGCGTTCGCTGCGGATCCACGGCTTGATCTGCGCCAAGTGCGGCCGGGAGTTCGACAACGCCAACCGGCAACTGCTCACGGTGCACCACAAGGACGGCAACCACCGCAACAACCCGGCCGACGGCTCCAACTGGGAAAACCTCTGCGTGGAGTGCCACGAGGACGAACACAGCCGGGGGGTGCTGGCGGACTACCTGAGCGGGGAAAAAGAGGGGTGAAGGGCGTCGAGTCGAACCGCCCGATCCCGATTGTCGAACTGCACGTGTGGGAGCGGCTTCCAGCCGCGATACCATCGCGGTCGCGCCCAGGCCGGACGTTATGACCTCCCCCAGCCCTGCTACCACCAGCCCCCTGCGCCTCGTCGGCCTGATTTGCCTGGCCGAAACGCTTAGCATGACGGGCTTTGCAACCTACCCGGCTTTTCTCGCGCTGTTGCGCGACGCCTGGGGCATCAGCAACTCGGAGGCGGGCTTCATCGGCGGGGCCTACTTCGCCGGATACATGGCGGCCGTGCCCGTGCTCTCCAGCCTGACCGACCGCTTCGACGCCCGGCGCATCTACATCGCCTCATGCCTGCTGGCGGCCTTGGGCAACATCGGTTTTGCGCTGGCGGCCGGCGGGGTTGTGACCGCTGCGGTTTTTCAGGCGCTCGCCGGCGCCGGGCTGGGGGGCACCTACATGCCGGGCCTCAAGGCTCTTACCGACCGGGTGGCCGGGCCCCGCCAGAGCCGCTACATCGCATTCTACACCTCCACGTTCGGGATCGGCACGAGCCTATCTCTGCTTCTGGCCGGATGGCTCGGGGGGGCGCTCGCATGGCGCTTCGTGTTCGCGTTGCTGGCCGCGGGCCCCATGGCCGCCGCGCTGATCGTGTTCGTCGGGTTGCGGCCACAGCCCCCCCCTCGCCGGGAGGTGGGCAAAAAGGCGCTGCTGCGGTTTGACGGCGTGCTGCGCGAGCGCCCGGTAAGGCGTTTCATCTCGGGCTACGCCGTGCACTGCTGGGAACTTTTTGGGCTGCGTTCGTGGATGGTGGCTTTTATCTTTTTCGCCTATGGCCTGCATCCGCTGGTTGCGGCGCCGGTCAGTGCCACCGAGGCGGCAGCCATCATCAACATGTTCGGGATCCCGGTCAGCATACTAGGAAATGAAGTCGCCGGTCGTTTTGGGAGGTGGCGCACGGTGCTGTGGGTGATGGCGGCTTCAGGGTGCTTGTCTTGGCTGGCGGGTTTCAGCGCCGTCTGGTTGTGGTGGGTGATGCTTCCATTGCTGGGGCTTTATTTCATTGCGGTCATGTCCGACTCTGCGGCTTTGACCGCCGGGCTGGTTGCCGCCACGCCGCCGGATCGGCGCGGCGTAGCCATGGCCCTGTATTCCTTTATGGGTTTCGGAGCGGGGTTCGTCGCTCCGCTCGTCTTCGGGGCCGTGCTGGATGTGGCCGGCGGCAAGGATGCTGCCGTCGCCTGGGGGTTGGCCTTCGGCAGCCTTGGCATCGGCTGCCTGCTCACCTCGGTGGTGTCTTCTGTAAGCGGTTTCACCCGCCGCCATCAAACGAAAACCATCTCTTAAAACAGCCGTGCGGCCGTCGGCGAAAGCGGTTACAAGCCGGGAGATAGATCGATTTAAGGCCGGCAAAAGAGGTCAGCAGCTTCACCGCAAGCCATTCTCACACCGGGCACTCGATTTTCGACTTCTGCTCGATGTTGGAGGTTGTTTCAGCCTTCTCGTTCCAGACGCGGATCAGGTAGTCCTTCTGCTCTTCGAACTGCGCGGCCTGTTCCTCGACCAATGCTTCCGCCTCCTGAGAGGACATGTTCCAGCTCTGCCGCACGAAGGAGGCCACGCGGGCGAAATAAAGCGGGGTCATGATGTCGAGCAGCTTGTTGCGGTTCACCTTCCAATGGCGGTAGGTGGCGGCCAGTTCATATAGGATCTTCAGCCATGCCGCCGTCGGCATGTAGAACTCCTTGGCACCCATGCAGGCGGTTTTGTTGATCTCAGTGAAGTTCTCTGTGCTGAAAACATCGCGGTAGATGGGTGCGAACTGCTGGTAGCCGGTCTTGAAGAGGTCGATCATCAAGTCGAGATTCACCTTGACCGGTTCGGGTTCGAACGCTCCCTCGAACCCGAAGGTCTCGACCGGTGCGCTGCCCGAGACCTTTTTCCAGTAGCTCTCGTGGCGCTCCATCAGTGAAAACAGGGCCGAGAGCACCTGCCGGAACATGGGTCCCAGATGCTGGCCCGGGTCCTTGACGTCGTGGATCTTGACGCCGAGGTTTGACTGGCAGATCCGGAACCCCTGCGTGATGGCCGTGGTGCTCATCCAGATGTCGATGCCGAAGCGAGCCACGTCGGTCAGCCAAACGTCCTGCTCGGCGTAAAACTTGGCCACATCCCGTGAGATGGCAAAATCGCCCCCGATCGGTTGGCGGATGCGCTTTCCATAAAGGGCCCGGGTCAGGTTGTAGACGATGTTGTTGGTGATGGTGCCGTCGTATTTGTGCCGCACATAGACGGGCGCCACAAACTGGTAGCCGTGTTCGAACACCGGATCGAGCAGGTACTGGACCCAGTCGGGGGTGATGCTGCGCAGATCCGAGTCCACCATGGCGCAGACCTGGACCTTGAGGCGGTTGGCTGCCTCGAACACCGATCGCAGGGCCGTGCCTTTGCCGGCGGAGCCCCTGTAAATGGAGACGATCTTCTCCTGCCAGGGCTTGATCTGGAACTCCTTGGCGACCTCCCGGGTGTCGTCGGTCGAGCCGCCGTCGGCGATGAAGATCACGCTGCGCCGCCCGCCGTAATGTTTGGCCAGGCCGTGGGAGATCATCTGGATCACGTGCGCGATGGTGCTCTCGTTGTTGTAGCAAGGTACGCCCACGAGGATGTCGGCTGAGTCGATCTCTTCGATCCGTTTGGCAGTGTAGCCGCGCAAGGCGGTGTCGTAATGCATGGTTTACACCCTCTCTATGTTATCAGTTGATTACAACACTATAGTTTTTTGCGAGCCCCGTCAACCCCGCGTTGCCATCCCCCTCTGCCGAATACATCTCATAGGGAAGGGCCGGCTGGGGGCGAAAAGCGGTTCAGGAAACGGTGGGTCCGCATGGTCGCGTAAGCGGCAAGGTTCGGGAAGAGCAGCCGGCGGTCAAAAAGCGGGTTACCGATCTTGCCCAGCGACGCCAGGCTGAAGACGTGTTCGGCCACCGATACCGGGCACCCTTTGATGCGGACGTAGGGCCGGGTTAGGTTGAATGCACTGCGGGCCATGGCCTGTCCGACCTTGAGCAGCATGTCGTTCGATGCGGTGTCGGCCTCGTCCACCTCGCTCGAAGTGCGGTAGCTGCTCTCGATGTTGACCGGCTGCCCGTTGATCCGGCCCTGCCAGCGGGTGCAGCGGCCGGCGAAGATGACCTTCTCGCCCGGGGCCAAATCCAGCGGGCCGTCCACCGCTCCGACCACATAACGGATCTTGCCCATATTCCGATCCACGTCGGGGGTGAACCCCCGCAGGATATGCATGGCCTCCTGCAGCGCGCCGGGGCAGCCGCCCCAGCAGTAGTCGGCCGAATGCGGCTCGGGGAACCGGCCGACCGTGCAGCTCAGGTTTCCGTTCGGGCCGAAGTAGTCGTCGACCCGCTCCAGGCAGAACTGGAAGTTTCGGGTCTTCGCCCGAACCTGCTCCAGCGGGAAATCCCCGCCCACATCGATTTCATCCAACCTCATGGGACCGAACCCGCGCGCGGAGGAGAGCTTCAAGTGCGTCACGTCCGCGGGGTTCACATGGACCATGTGGCAGCCCACGGTGTCGACCGCGCAGGAGTTGGTTCCCATGACGATCGCCCCCAGGTCGAACGGGGTCGGGGTGAGCATCATTTTCTGGCCGGCGGTGATGGCGTCGATGGCGATGAATCGGGGCTGAATGACCGACTGCAGATCGGCAATCTTGTGCTCCAGAAACTGGTTGTGGTCCACCAGCCGGTGGCGGTCGTCTTGGATGCCGATGAAATTCTTCAGGCTCAGCGTCAGCCGGCACCAGGGGTGGGCCTTGAACTTGGGCAGGTTGATGAGATAGCTGCAGCGGGCGATGGGTTCCGGGATAAACAGCCGCTTACGCAATGCCTGCGGCTGGGGGTTGGAAACAGCGACGTGGCGCGTTTCGTCGAAAAAATAGGTCTTGACCCCGTGCTTGCGCACGATCGGCGCGTAGCCGGCGTTTTGGAAGCTGTAGCGCGTGGCGATGGTGATGCCGGAGCGCTCGCCGACGGCGATCTCTTCGACATCAGTCGCCATAGCCTTGACCGCGGTGATCACCCCCTCCAGGAACTCCCTTCGCGTGAAGGCATGCGGAAAGATCTCGGGATGGGCCAGCACCAGATTGGGCTTGAGCAGAATCCGGCCGTGCGGGCGGACCCCCAGCTCTTCCATGCCTTCCCGGACAATGGCGCCAATCCGGTCCGGATCGTACCGCGAACAGCGTCGGATCAAGACCTTGTGGCGTGTCTGCATGGCAGCCTCCTGTCCTTAAGACTATGGGTTCCTGCGGGATCTGTATGCTGAGAGAGTTAGTGCAACTACCTCATTATTTGATTTGGGTGTCAAGGAAAACATGCTGACCAAAAGCCAAGTCCCGCTCCCTTCAGACCCACAGGGAAGAGGCTTTGCCATGAACCGGGCCCTTGCCCCGGCGGGTTAGTTGTCTTAGGTTTCATAACTGAATTGGGCTTCGCACTGGAATTAACCCGCAAAAAAGTTTCCCATGCTCATCGGCTCACCATTTTTGGGTTTTCGAATGACGATTCTGTTGATTGCGGCGCTGGCGCAGGCCTACATTTTCTTCCGCGTCCGGCGGTCAATCCGCTTTTCATCGAAAGCTGCGCCGTTCAAGAAGCGGGCCGTGCTTTCACTGGGGGTTGCCTTAATAGTGCTGTTTGCGGCCAACGCCTTCATCATGTTCCGGCCCATTCCCTGGGTCGACCCGCCGGCGGCGGTGCAGATCGTCCTGTTCTACCCCCCGGCGGTGTGGAGCCTCGGTTCGATCTTTTGCGCGCTCTTGCTGCTGATAATGCAGATGGCCGGCGGACTTGTGCATGCGATTCGCAAAATTCAGCATGCCGTCAGCGCCCCGAAGGTTACCGCGCCCGTCGATCCAGGCCGCCGCCGGTTCCTGCGGGCGGGGGCGGCCGGCCTCACCACTGCGCCTTTTTTCCTGTGCGGCTACGGGGCGGCGCACGCCGGCAGAGAGGTCGATATCGAGGAGATCCACCTTCCCTTCGGCCGCCCCCTGCGGGTGGTGCAGCTCACCGACATTCACGCCGGCATCTTCATGACCCGTGAGGACATGGGCCGCTACGCCGAGAACGTCATACGCCTGCGCCCGGATCTTTTCGTCCTCACGGGCGACTACGTTTCGAATTCAATCGTATTTCTTTCTGGATGCCTTGAGGAGATGGCCCGCGTTCGCGCCCGTTGCGGCACTTTTGCGACCTTGGGCAACCATGAGCACTGGGTGGCGGGGGTAAAAGAACTGCGTGAAATCTTCGAGCGGCACCGGATCACCTTGCTGCAGAACGAACACCGGGTGATTCCGACCGATCAGGGGGCATTTGCGGTTGCCGGTATCGACGATTTGCGCTCGGGGAGGCCCGACCTGGAGGCTGCCTTGAGGGGCCTGGGCCCAGGACTCCCGACCATCCTGTTGTCGCACCGCCCGGAAATTTTTCCAAGAGCGGCCGAAGCCGGGGTCGAAATCACGCTCGCGGGGCACTATCACGGCGGGCAGGTCAAGTTGGGGCTCCCGGGGATGGAACTGAGCCTCGCGCACCTGCGCACCCCCTACCCGGAAGGGCTATTCCGCATCGGGTCTTCCCACCTCTACGTCAGCCGCGGGATCGGCACCACCTTCACCCCCGTGCGCCTGAACGCCCCGCCGGAAATCACCCTGCTTGAGCTTTCATGAAATGGCCGCCCGCCCCGTCAGTCCATCCGGATTCCCTTTCGAAAAAGGTGCAGTTGCTCGGGCGGCATCTCCAAATGAACGCGTTCATCGGGCTTTAGCTGGCTGTCCTTCGGCACGCAAAAGGTGATGGGGTCGTCCCCGAGCAATGCATGCACGATCTTTTCAGATCCCACATGGCTGATCAGCTGCACGTTCGAGGTCAAGGGGGCTTGCGGGCCGCCCGTGCGGATGTCCTCCGGCCGAACCCCCAGCTCGGCCTCGCCCGCTTGGAAGCTTCTTTGCCCGAGACTCACCACGAACCCCGGCCCCCGAAACCAAGATTGCATGTCCTGATGAACGATCATGCCGCGGAAAATGTTCATCTCCGGCGATCCGATGAACCGGGCGACAAAGGTGCTCTGCGGCCGGCCGTAAATGCTCTCCGGGGTGTCGACCTGGTGAATGCGGCCTTCCCCCATGACCACCACCCGGTCGCCCAGCGTCAGGGCTTCCACCTGATCATGGGTGACATAGACGACGGTGCCTTGCAGCTGCTGGTGGATGCGCTTTAGCTCCAGCCGTACGCTGGCTCTGAGGCGGGCATCGAGATTGCTCAGCGGCTCGTCCAGCAGGAAGAGATTTGGCCGGCGAACAATGGCCCGGCCCATGGCAACGCGTTGCCGCTGGCCGCCGGACAGATCCCGGGGCTTGCGGTTCAGCAAGGTTTCAATTCCGAGCAACCGTGCGGCGCCATGAACGCTGCGCAGGATCTCCGCTTTGGGCACGCGACGCATGCGCAGGCCGAAGCCCATGTTTTCGGCCACGGTCATGTGGGGGTAGAGCGCATAGCTTTGGAACACCATGGCCACATCCCGCTCCCGGGGTGAAAGGTGGTCGACCGGGCGCCCATCGAAGAGAACGGAGCCCTCGTCCGGAGCCACCAGGCCCGCCACGATGGACAAGAGGGTGCTCTTGCCGCAGCCGGAAGGGCCCAGGAGGACGCAGAACTCGCCATCGGCGACCTTCAGGTTCACTCCGCGCAGGGCATGCACCTGGCCGAATCGTTTGCTGATACTCTGAACGGTGAGAGCTGCCATGGCTATCCCTTCATGGCCCCGGCGGTCAGGCCCCGCACGAGGTGTCGTTCGAAAAACAGAAACAGTAGCAGGATGGGAAATGTCACGAGGACGGAGGCGGCCATGACCAACTGCTTCGACAGGTGCACGCTGCTCGAGAGCTGCACCACCCCGCGCGAAAGCGTGAACTTTTCCGGCGTGTCCAGGAACATGAAGGCAAAGAGAAACTCGTTCCATGCGATCATGAAGGTGTAAAGGGCCGCGGTGGCCAGCGCGGGCGCGGACAGCGGGATGACGATGCGCCAGATGACGCCCCAGCGCGTGCACCCGTCGGTCAACCCTGCATATTCCAGCTCCACCGGCAGGCTCCGGAAATAGCTTCGCAGCATGTACAGGGCCACCGGCAGGGTTTGGGCCAGATAGACGAGGATCAGCACATGCAGCGAATCGCGCTGACCCAGTCGGGAGAAGATGACATACAACGGCACCACGAGAACGATGGCCGGAAACATGTAAATTGCGAGGATGCCGGTGGACATCAGGTTTTGGCCCCTGAAGCGCAGCCGGGTTACGGCGTAGGCTCCCGCAATTGATAGGCCCAGGGTGAGCACGACCGTGATCAGTGAGACGTAAGCGCTGTTGAGAATGTAGCCGGCGAATCCGTGGTCGAACAGTACCGCGCGATACGCTTCGAAATCGATCCTGGCAAGATTCAGCCCCAGATTGGCGGGGTGGAGCATGATCTCCTCCAGCGGTTTGAAGGAGGAGACTATCATCCAATAGAATGGGAACAGAACCAGGGCGAGGAAAAATAACAGTCCGAAGGCCTTTGCGGCGATCAAGAGAATCTTTTCAATGCGCTCGCGTCTCATCAGTTTAGCCCTCAGTCGCGGTCAAGAAGGATCCAGCGAAGATAGACGATCAGGAAAACGGTCAGGACGCCAAACAGGATCACCGCAACTGCCGAACCAGCGCCGATGTCGAACGCGCCGAAGGCGTAGTCATAAATCCGAATGGTCATGACCTCGGTTCCGGCCTGCCCGCCAGTCAACAGAAAAACATCGTCGAACTTATTGATGGTCCAGATGAAGCGAAACAGAAAAAGGGTGATGATCACCGTCGAAAGCTGAGGGATGGTGATGTGGGTAAAACGGCGTATAGGGCCGGCACCGTCTACCGCGGCAGCATGGTAAAGCTCCTCCGGGATGCTCTGCAGGCGGGCCAGGATGAACAGGAACGCAAAGGGGAAGTAGCGCCACCCCTCAAAGAAAATGACCGAGAGCAGCGCCAGCGGAAACCGGCACCCAGCGATCTCGATCCAGCGGCCAGATAAAAACGGGATGGGTGCTTGCATCAGGCCCCGATCCAGCGCCAGCCGGTTGATAAGCCCCAGCTGAGGGTCCAGCAGAAAGCTCCAGGTGAAGGCCACCGCCACCACCGGCGCAATGTAGGGGGAGATCAACAACCCGCGGACGAACGCTCGACCCGGGAACTCGTCCCATACCAAAAGCGCCGCCGCCACTCCGAAAAGAATGGAGAGCGAACTGCCTCCTACCGTGTAGGCCAGGGTCGTCGCGAGTACGGACGTGAAATCAGGATCGCCCAGCACCTTTCGGAAATTGCCAAAGGTCAGGCCAAGTTCGAGCAGCGAGCGGCCCCGCAAATCGGCAAGTGTGACCGGCGTTAGGCTGAGCCAGAAGTTCCAAACAACCGGCAAGATCACCAGCACCGCAACCACTGCAAACCCCGGCGCCAGCATCCGAAAGGCCAAGCGGCTTTCTTTCTCGTGCAGGCTCACCGGTTGGCGTCTCATTCCAGCGCCTTCACCCGTGCCGCCATCATCTCGGCTGCCTGGGCTGCCGAGAGTTCCCCATCCAAAAACCGCTTGAGAATCTGCGGGATGATCTTGGTCCCGTAGATCTTGGACATCAGGGCACCTTTTCCTTCGGAGAATCCCCAGCGGTCGAATGTCTCGACGCCGGCAATCAGTGCGTCGGCAACCTCTTTGCCGTAAAACTGGTCTATCCGGGCCCGGGTGGCTGCACCGAACTCGAGTTGAGCCCAACCGTCGACGAACTGCCTGGGCTGCTCCCGGGTGCCGTGCCGGACCGGCAGCTTCCCCTCGGCCGCCATCCCAAGCCACCTGAGATAGCCCTCCGTCAGCAGGAATTGCACCCAGGCCGAGGCCGCTTTTAAGTCGGCGTCGCGTGTAATCCCGAAGTAGTTGGCCTGACCGTATTGGCCGCTGCCTTTCAGACCGCGGATCGTGGTTACGAAGCCGGTGTTGCGGGCCAGAAACCCGGGTTCACCCTTGGCGATGTCCGGAACGACCGGCTGGTCACGCCGCAGTCCGGAAAGCTCGTCTAAAATAAAAGGAGACCATACGACCATGGCGGCTCTTCCGGACAAATAGTCCATGCGGGTGTGGAGCCAATAGAGGTTACCCGGCGGCGTTAACTGCGCGATTTTGCGGTAGAATTCGAGTGTGTCGATCATTTCCGAGGTGGTTAAATCGACGTTGCCCCCGGGTGTGATCAGTTTGACGCCGTTGGAGAGGGCAATGTACTCGAACACCTGTTGGGTGTAGACTTGGCCGGGGTCCGTGGCGGCTTCGAACCCCCAGAGGATCGGCGGGTTGTGGAGTGCTTTAGCGGCGCTGAGAATCAGGTCCCAGCTCTCCGGCGCGGGCAGGCGCTTCTCTGCAAACAGATCCTTGCGATAAAGCAGGAGTTGGCCCCAACCGTCTGCCGGCACGGCGGCGAACCCATCTCCGAAACGGGCTAGATTCAACGGACCGGCGGCGAAGGTTTCTTCGCCCAGGGAGCGGATGGTTTCGGTGGCGGAATGAGACTCCAGGATGCCGGCTTCGCACCAGCCGATGGTGAATTCGATGGGATGGAAAATCACATCGGGAAGGGATTTCGCTGCATAGGCGGCGGTCACCCGCTCCGACAATAGATTCTCGTCCACCGGAACAACCCGGACGCCTATTCCCGTTTTACGGGCAAACTCGGCGGCGATTTGCTGCTGGGTTAGTTGTCGATCCCGTTCCACCTCCGTTGTCCAAAAGGTGATTTGCGATGCGGCCTCTGCCGTCGAAACGCCAGCCGCTGCGCACAACCAAACTCCGATGGCGAAAGTAAGGGTTTTGTGCATCGACAAGCCCTCCTCTGCATGAGGCATTCCGCGGCTGACCCGAGTAAAACGCTTGGTGGCCAAGGAAAGCCGGTTGGACGCCTATCCGAATTTGGTCGGCGGAAAGGTGTAAGCATATGTTTACACAAAATTGATCGTTTTTTCAATGTGGGCTGATTTACATTTCGACATTTCGGAATGGGATCTTCAACCAATTTATCTTGCCGGTGTCTAAAATGAATGACACTGTTCGGCCCGATGGGACCTGATGGCAGTGGCTCCGTATCACGTGCGGATTCAGGCCAGTGCATCGTGCGAATTTTTTAAAGGGATTCTGAGGGAAGAACGCATGAATTCCCCTAAATTACCCGAGGCATCATGGCAGAAGCGGCGGATCAATGGCGGCCGGTCATGTACCGTTTGGGGCAGCTGCGGCAGGACAGATCGGGGTCGCCGCAGACCAGGCGCTCGCGGAATCGCTTGAAATCGGGGCTTTCCCAGATCTGCAGCGGGTCCTGATTGCGCACGTTGCCGAACACCCGGCGCCTGGAGTCGGCGGGGGTTGCCGGCAAGTTCACGTAGACACAGGGCGACACCGAGCCGTCGGCCGAAACGTAGAGGGAGCGGCTGATGTTTTCGCGGCAGCTCGTGCCGGACGCGTCGGGGTGCGGGAGTTCGAAATGGAAATCCAGGCCCAACCCTCGGGCATCCTCAGCCGTTCGGCCAAGAATGGCGTTGGCCTGCGCCAGCTTGGCTGTTTCCGCAGGGGCGAAGGCTTCATGCGCGAGTCCCGGTTCGGGGATGTAGTCCAAGGTGGAAACGACGGCGGCGTGGACGCCGAGCCGCTGCATCAGTTCCGGCAGGCCGGCCACGGCCTCCATAGCCGAGGCGAGCATGAGGTAGGCGAGGTGGATCTCGAGGTGCACGCCCATGCGCTTGCGGCGCACCGTCTGCAGGATGGTTATGGCCTCGCAGACCCGATCGAAATCGACCCCTATCCGCGAGGCGTTGGAGACCGCATCGGTCCCAGCCAGCGAAAAGGCTACGATGTCGATTCCGCTTTCCACCAGTTCGTACGCCAGCTTTTCATCCATGCGCAGCCCGCAGGTGGTGGTTGAGACCTGGCAGCCGGCCTTGCGGGCCAGGGCCGCCATTTCGAAAAAGGCCGGGTTGAGCAGGGGCTCCCCCCAGCCCTGGAGATGCACGCGCCCTGAGCGGCGCATCAACGGCCAAAGCCGGTGGAAGGTCTCCATTTCCATGTCCTGCGGCCGCCAATGCTCCTTCAGGATGGTATGGGGGCAGTAGGTGCAGCGGCCCGGGCAGCGCGAGGTGACCTCCACCTGGACGCAGTCGAGCCGACGCCGCACGCCCAAGAACGTCTCCCGGATGGTTTCCCAGAGGCCGGGGGCGTGGAAATCACTCCCGGCCCGTGAGACGGATCTCTTCCTCATCGCGGTTTCCTCTGCAGCAGGGCGCTCAGGCGCGAAAAGATCCCCTGCGAGGCCGGCTTCCAGCTGGCCTCCACATAGGGCAAAAAGGGTTCGGCGCCCCATTTGCGTTTAAAGAAGCGGATGCCCTCGCTGATCCCCAGCCCTAAATTCATGCGGGTCTGCCCGCGTTCGCGGGCCTCCTGCAGAAGGCCGGAAAAAACCAGGTCGGCGCTGCCCGGCGGTGCCAGGCCGGGGTCCCGGAAGCAGAACATGAAGAAGGCCGTGGAGAGGGATGCAAACTCCCCCACGGCAAAGGCGGCCAGACGGCCGTCGGCCCGCCGGGCGGATACGAGCAGCGAGCCTGCGGAGAGCTCCAGGTAACGGGGCAGCTGTTGGAAGATGCGCCGGGTCCCGGCCGGAAAGCTGCGTTCGTCCAAATAGGGCTGCACCAGAGCCGCGTGGTTGTCACCGAAGCGGTCCCCGCGCACCAAGGCCACCTCGCGCTCGGCGCGGCGCAGAAGGTTTCTGAGCTTCGGCCCTGGCGCC
>JBGSTS010000147.1:0-16927 GCA_041736435.1 Desulfobacterales bacterium
CCTTGGGGGCGGCCGCGGCCTTCGGGGGTGGAGCCGCCGCCGGCTTCTTTTCCTTTTCTTCGGCAATGGTGAGGTTGGGGGCCGGCGAGATCTTCATCAGGTCAATCTCGACCGCCGGCAGTTTTTTGTCGATGGGGGCCACCGCGGCGGCCGAGCCGCCTTGGGTGATCAGGTCGATGTAGCTGCGAACCATGCGGATCGCCTCGGGGTGGCGCATGATGAGGATGTTGGAACCGCTCATCAGGTAGGTGACGGCGCCCACGGCTTCCATCAAAATAGCCCGCCGCTCAGGATCTCCCAGGGTGGGGGCCTCGGAGGCCGGCTGCTTGGCTTCCTTGCTCTTCCAGACCTCGTTGCCGAGGTTGTTGATGAGCGGCAGCTGCAGCTTGTCGTCCCCCTGGCCGAGGGCTGCCATGCGGATGCGCTCCATGACCGAGTAAGAGTACTCCAGGCCGTAGCCCAGGCCGCCCGTGGTGGGGTCGATGAGCATCCGGTCGGTCGGCATGCCGAGGTTTTCCAGCAGAATATTGACCTGCTTGGCCAGGTTGACGTCGATCGGGGAGGAGGCGATAACGAAGTGGCCGAAGCCCATGGCGGCCGCCCCGATGCCCTTGTGGTTCTTGTCCTCCACCGGGCCCAGGATCAGGTTCTCGCCCTGACACACTTCGGCTATTTTCTTGAGCACGACCTCGTCTTTTTCAGTGTTGGCCGATCCCCAGACCACCAGCGGCACATCCACCGCCGCCCGGACCTTTTTGACAGTCGCCGCGGCCTCATCGGCGCTGGCGTTTTTGCCGTTCGGGTCGATGCTCTTCAACTGCAGGACCAGCATTTCGGCGCCGAACTCGCTGACGCATTTTTTGGCCCAGGCCGCCGGGTCCGAGACCACGTCTTTGAATGGCGCCAGGGCTGCCTCGGCCCAGTCCTCCGGGGCCATGTCCCAGATCTCCATGGCAATCCGCGGCGGGTTGGGGGCCGTGCCTTCGAACTGGTAAAACGGGTAGCAATTCTCCCCGCCGACGGTGACCGTCTTTTTGCCCTTGCCTAACGTGATTTCCTTGATTTTACCGGTGTAGGACTCTTTGAAGAATTGAAAGCCCAATGTCCCCTCCTTGTCTTCGTGACAGGTTAATGGGTGTAGCGATGGAACCGCTGTGTCAGTTCCTCAGCCAGTGGGAACACCCCGAAGAAACGGATTTCTCCCTTTAGCGGGGGCATCGATTTTTGTCAAGTGAGGAGAGGGACCCTTCGGAAATTATTTGAATACCCTACTGTTGCGCTCCGTAATCGCTGGCTTTGTTTCGCAGCCGCCGGTTCTCCTCGAGCCGTGCCTGCAGTTTCGGGAAGAGGTTCAGGTCGGTGTGGGGCAGAAACAGGGCGGCGATGTAGTTGTCCATGTAGGAAGTGGTTTCGGACAGCTCGAAGTTGGTCATTTTGCGGATGACCTCGGTCACATCGCGGCGAATGCGGTTGGTAAGAGAGCTCATCCGGGCGCCCAGCAGGGAACCGTTCCCCAGATATGTGACCTTGCCGGGATCGATTTCCGGCAGCAGCCCGATCGTCATGGCCTTGTCGAGGTCCACGAAGCTTCCGAAGCCTCCCGCCAGGACGATGCGCTCGATGTCATGGATCCCCATGCCGACTTCGGTCAGCAGCGTCATGCACCCGCTGTAAATGGCACCCTTGGCCCGGATAAGGTTTTCGATGTCGATTTCGGACAGGGTGATGTCCCGGCCGATCTGGGTTTCCTTTTCCCAGGCGAGCACGAATTCAAAGATGCCGTCCGTGTGACGCAGGCGCGCGGTCTTCAGGTCGGGGTCGAATTTGCCGCGGTTGTCGATCACACCCATTTCGAACATGCACGCCACCATGTTGATCAGACCCGACCCGCAGATGCCCTTGGGCCGCTGGCGGCCGATGGTGGCGATCATGGGCTCGAGGGTTGCGGGGTTGAGAGAGAAATCCTCGATGGCCCCCGGAGCGGCGCGCATGCCGAACTGCAGGCCCCCGCCCTCGAACGCCGGTCCGGCCGAACACGCCGCGCAGGCCAGCCAGTCCCGGTTGCCGATAACGATCTCGGCATTGGTGCCCACGTCCATGAACAGGGTCAGCTCCTCGTAGCGATAGATACCCGAGCCCATGACACCGGCCACGATGTCGCCACCGACATAGCTGGACACCACCGGGTAAACTAAAGCCGTGACGTGCTCCTCGAGGTCCATGCCGAGCTCCCGCGCTTTGAGCGGCGGATAGAGCGCAGAGGCCGGCACGTAAGGCGCCCGGCGGATGTAGCGCGGCTCGACCTTGAGCAGCAGCTGGGTCATGGTGGTGTTGCCGGCCAGGGTGATAGTGGCGATGTCCTGGGGGTCCACCCCGGAGCGTTTGATGATCTTGGATAGAATCGTGTTGATCGTTTCGACGACCGTCTCCTGGATGCGGTCCAGCCCGCCCGGCTTTTCCGCATAGACGATGCGCGTGATCACGTCTTCCCCGTAGCTGATCTGGCTGTTGAACTCGGCATGTTCAGCCAGCACCGCGCCGGACACCAGGTCGATCAGCTGCCCGTAAATCGTGGTGGTGCCGATGTCCATGGCGATGGCATAGCTGCGGCCGGTGGCGTCACCGGGTTGAACATTGATGATCCGGGTCTTGCCGTCTTCACGCACGGGCCGCACCAGGGTGGTGGTCACCTGGAACCCGCTCTCCCGAAGGACCCCCGGAACCTTGCGGATGACGGTCAGATCCGCCTCCAGGCGATGCTCGTCGTGCTTGAGTTTGAGCTGACCGATCAGCCGGGAAAGGTCCGGCAGGTTGTCCTGAGGGGAGGGAGGCGGCAGCTCCAGGCACTTTTTCTCCACCGGCGCCAGGAACAGCCCTTTTTCCTTGAGCTCGCCCAGGTTGAAATCGCGGATGCGCGCAGTGCGGCGCTGGGATGCCGGCCGGTTCAGGATGCCGGCATCGACGACCGATTCGACCGGGATGCGCACGACCAGATCACCCGCCACTTCCGACCGGCAGGCCAAGCGGTAGCCTTTGCGGATGTCCTCGGCACTCAGTTTTTCTGAAACGCCCCCGACGGGCTCGCCGGCCTCGATCCTCACCCGGCATTTTCCGCAGACGCCTTCACCGCCGCAGGAGGCGTTGATATGGACCCCGGCATCCAGCGCCGCCTGGATGATCGTGGTCCCGGGGGCCACCTCGATGGAGACATTGTGTGGCAAAAATGTGATTTTATAAGTCGACATTCCTCGATGCTTTCTCCTCTGCCCTCGTTGCTCGTTGCTTGCTACGTTTCTTTTGTCACTTTGCCAGAGGTTCGCTGAAACTGCAACGCAGGGTGACCATGTCGCCTTCGAACTGGGTGTTTGTTTTATAGGGCAGACTGCCGAACAGGCGAATCATTCCCTGGTTGTGGGCCGCTGTGTAGGCGAAAAAGCCGCGGATTCCGTTTGCCCGGGCCGCCGAGGCAAGCTTATGCAGGAGCAGCTTCCCGATGCCCTTTTTTTGAAAGTCTTTCCCGATGGAAAAAGCGATTTCCGCCTCGTGCGTGACGGACTCCACGAGGTATTCGCCGACCCCCACCACCCGACCGAAGCCGAACTCCCCGACCAATGCCAGGAGAGTAAGGTCGTTCACATAGTCAACCTGGGTCACGCCCTCCGCCTCTTCCCGGGTGAACCGGCTCTTCTCCTTGAAGAAGCGCGCGACCACGTCGTCCGTGTCGAGGCTGTAGAAATGCTCCTGGATGCGGCGCTCGTCCACCGGCTTGGCCGGCCGAACCGTCACGAGGTCGCCCTCGATCTCGATCACCTCCTCGAGGTGAATCGGGTAAACCCCATGGATCGACTCGTGCAGGGTGCGCTCGGCGCTCAGCAACCCCATTTTTTTCGCCTGTGAAAAAAGCTCGTCGCGGAATTTCGGGTGGGCGATGCTGATCATCGCCATGGCCCTCTCCTGCAGGCTCTTGCCGAACAGGTTGACCGCCCCGAACTCGGTTACCACGTGCTGCACGTCGCTGCGTGTCACCACCACGGCCGTGTCCGCCAGAAACGGCACGATGCGGCTTTTCTTTCCCTGCTGGCCGGTGGAGGGCAGGATCAGGATGGACTTTCCGCCCGGGGACATGCTGGCGCCGCGGATGAAATCGACCACACCGGTCACCCCGGAGAGACGGTTCTGGGGCATGGCGTCGGCAGCCACCTGGCCGGTCAGGTCCATGGTCATGGCCACCGCCATGGCCACCATGTTCTTGTGGCGGGCAATGATGGTGGGGTCGTTGACGTAATCTGAAGGGAAAAACTCGATGGCCGGGTTGTCGTTTAAAAAGCCATAGAACTCCTCGTTGCCGATGGCGCTCGAGGCCACGATCTTGCCGTCGTTAAAGCCCTTTCTGCGGTTGGTGATGACGCCCTTGGCATAAAGATGCATCATGTCTCCGGTCAGATACTGGGTGTGGACCCCGAGGTCGTTCTTATCCGACAGGGCCAGGAGCACCGCCTCGGAGGTGGCCCCCAGACCGATGGCGATGGTGGCCCCGTCTTCGATGAGCCGGGAGGCGATCAGCCGCGCGATGTCCTTGGCGGACTCCAGCCCCGGGTTGGCCCCGATGGCCAAAAGGGGCTCGTCGTACTCCACGATGACATCTACGTCGTTCACATGGATAAAGCTGCGGCCAAGGACTCGGGGCATGCGCGGGTTGACCTGTGCAATCACCAGATCGGCGGACTCGGCCGCGGCGAGCGTTATATCCACGGACACTCCCAGGCTCATCCACCCGAAGTCGTCCGGCGGCGAGACCTGGATCAGCGCCACATGGACCGGCAAGAGACGGCTCTTGAAAAGCCGTGGCACCGCCGAAAGGTTGACCGGAGTGATGAAGCGCTGGTTGCGGGCGATGGCCCGTGTCTTGGCGGAGCCGGCGTAAAACGAGCGGATATTCAGGGTCTGGTCCCCGCTCTTGTTGGCAATCAGCGTAAGCGGTGTGGTCTCCAGGTTGAAAAGCCGGATGATTTCTATGTCTTTAAGGGTATCGAACGCGTTTGACAGCTCCCGCACCAGATGCTGGGGTTCCCCGCAGGAGGAGCCGATGAACACTCTCTGCCCAGGCTTGATCCGGTCGATGGCCTCGGCCCCCTTGCGCCTGCGGTTGATGTAGTTGTCCGCCCAGTATGACGAGATGGCCATCAGGACCTCCAATCGGCGTTGAGGGTTGGCAGGGTCACCGTACCGCATCGATTTTTATAAACGCAAATAAAAAAATAATTGGTATTTAGCAAGTGTAGCCGTTTATTTGCTTGACTACAGTTTAGTCATACCCTATATAGCCAGGCATTTTGAAATGCAAACCCTGCTTTGCAGGCAGCCGTCGCAAAAGGGAGTTTGATGGGCATGAAATTTCTCGAGCGGCTTTGCCGCTGGATCGACACGCTGAACGAGTGGGTCGGCCGCGGCACATCCTGGATCGCCCTGGGGCTGGTCCTGATCGTATTCGTGGATGTCGTCATGCGCTACCTGTTCAACACCAGCTTCGTGTTCGTCCAGGAGTTGGAGTGGCACCTGTTCGCCTTAATCTTTTTGATGGGGGCAGGCTACACCCTGCTGTACGACGGCCATGTCCGGGTCGATATCTTCTACCAGCGCTACGGGCTTAAAGGCAAAGCGTGGACCAATCTGCTGGGGGTTGTCCTTTTCCTGATCCCCGGGTGCCTGATGATCATCGCGACCTCCTGGCATTTTGTCTACAGAGCCTGGGTCATCGGCGAGGGCTCCCCGGACCCCGGCGGCATCCCTTATCGGTTCATCGTAAAGGGGCTGATTCCCGCCGGATTCAGTCTTCTGCTCCTGCAGGGGATATCCATGGGCGTTCACAGCCTCCTCCAGATCCTGAACATCGAAAAACCGAAGAGCGCCGGGAACTGACATGGACTACCTCGCCTTGTGGATGTTCTTGTTCCTGACGGTCGCGCTCATGGCCGGCTTCCCGGTCACCTTCACCCTGATGGGCACAGCCCTGCTTTTCGGCCTGACCGGGTTCGGCTTCGGCTTCTTCAACCTGCTGCCCCTGCGCATCTGGGGGGTGATGGGCAATGTCACCCTGATGGCCGTGCCGCTGTTTGTCTTTATGGGGGTCGTACTGGAGCGATCCGGCCTGGCCGAGGACCTGCTCGACACCATGGCCCTGGTGTTTGGACGGCTGCGCGGCGGTGTGGCCGTATCGGTGGTCATCGTCGGGGCCCTGCTCGGCGCCACCACCGGGATCGTCGGCGCCACGGTGGTGACCATGGGACTGCTCTCAGTGCCGACCATGCTGCGCCGGGGCTACTCCAAGGAGCTGGCCACCGGCACCGTGGCGGCCTCGGGCACTCTGGGCCAGATCATCCCCCCCAGCATCGTCCTGGTGCTGATCGGAGACATCATCGGCGTCCCGGTGGGGGACCTGTTCATCGGCGCCATCATCCCCGGGCTGATCCTGGTGTTGATCTTCATCCTCTTTATCGTGATCGTGGCCGTTCTGCGGCCGGAAATGGCGCCTCCTATCCCCAAGGCCGAACTTGCGCAATTCACGCGAGGGGTAATGGTCCGGCAGGTCGGGCGGGCGCTCATGCCGCCGCTGTTTCTGATGACCGCGGTTTTGGGTTCAATCATGGCCGGGGTGGCCTCCCCCACGGAGGCCGCCGGCGTGGGGGCGATGGGTGCTATGCTGCTCACGGCCGTCAACAGAAAATTCAACATGGGCCTTTTGCGCGAGAGCATGCGCACGACGGTGAAGCTGACGTGCATGGTTTTTATCATCCTGTGCGGGGCGGCGGCCTTCGGCCTGGTGTTCCGGGGCCTGCACGGCGACAACATGGTGCGCGAGTTTCTGGCGGGGCTGGCCGAAAGCTACTCCAAGGAGATGGTGCTCGCCTTCGTCATGGGGTTGATCTTCCTGATCGGCTTCTTTTTAGACTTTATCGAAATTACTTTTATCATCGTGCCGGTGCTGGCCCCGATCATGATCGAGTTCGGCTTCGACCCGCTCTGGTTCTGCGTTGTCCTGGCGGTCAACCTGCAAACAAGCTTTCTCACACCGCCCTTCGGGTTCTCGTTGTTCTATCTCAAAGCCGTCACACCACCGGGGGTAACCACGGGCCACATCTATCGGGGGATCATTCCATTCGTCGTCTGTCAGCTGATCGGCTTGATGATCATCGTTTTTTACCCGTCCCTGGCAACATGGCTGCCCAAGGCGATCATGGGGCCTTAGGAGGGCATCACCGCGGATATTGTCCCCAACAACTCGTAAACCCAACGAAAAGGAGAAGCACATGCAGCGAAGAGATTTCTTGAAGAAAGCCGGGATCGGCGCGGCCGCGACCATCGCCGCCACAGCGGGCATCATCGGTTGCGGGGAGGAAAAGAAAGTTGAGGCTCCCAAGGAAGAAAAGCCCAAGGCCCCGGAGATCATCACCCAAAAGAGCTACGAGTGGAAAATGGTCACGACCTGGCCGCCCAAGCTGCCCGTACTCCAGGACGGCTGCGAGCGTCTGGCAAAACGCATCGGCGAGCTGACCGATGGGCGCATCAAAATCCAGGTGTTTGCCGCCGGCGAGCTCGTCCCGGCGCTGGAATCCTTTCAGGCCGTTTCGGACGGCACGGTGGAGGTCGGCAGCGGGGCCGCCTACTACTGGGCCGGGAAGGACCCTGCCATGCAATGGTTTGCAGCAGTACCCTTCGGCATGAACGCCCAGGGAATGGCCGCCTGGTTTCACGGCGGCGACGGCCTGAAGCTCTGGGAGGAGACCTACGCCCCCTTTAATCTGGTGCCGCGTCCGGGCGGATCCACCGGGGTCCAAATGGGCGGGTGGTTCCGCAAGAAAATCGACACGATCGACGACTTCAAGGGGTTGAAAATGCGGATCCCGGGCCTGGGCGGCAAAGTCGTGGCCAAGGCCGGAGGCACCGTGGTGCTCACCCCCGGAGGGGAGATCTTCACCAACCTCGAGCGCGGAGTCATCGATGCCACCGAGTGGGTCGGACCCCTGCACGACCTGCGGCTGGGGTTGTACAAAGCCGCCAAGTACTATTACTATCCCGGCTGGCACGAACCCGGGACCTATCTCGAGTACTTCTTCAACAAGAAAGTGTACGACTCCCTGCCCAAAGACCTGCAGCATATCCTCGACGCGGCCTGCATGGAGAACGAACTCTGGGTGCTCTCCCAGTTCGAAGCGCAAAACGGCAACGCGCTCCAGGAGCTGATCAACGTTCACAAGGTGGAGCTCGTGCAGTTCCCGGCCGAGGTTCTCCAAAAGCTGAGCAAGATGGCCGAAGAGGTCAATGAGGAGGAAGCCGCCAAGACCCCGATCGCCAAGAAGGTGAACGAGGATTTCAAGAAATTTGCCAAAATCGTCGGCACCTGGGGTACGGTCTCTGAGAAGGCCTACTACAACATCATCGTTCCGCCCTTTTCGCTCAAGGGGTAGCGTTCGCCGGTTTCATTCAGGCACCATCCAAGCCGACGGCCGCCCCGCAAGGGCGGCCGTCGGCTTATATCTACGCCTCACCCTCCGGAAGCGGCTCGCCCCCGAGCTCCAGAGGCGCGCTCAGCGGCGTATCTTCCACCCGGCGCAGCTTGCGCTCGATGGCCCGGGTGCGCACCTGCGCCCGGTCGATGGTGTGGGCCGCCTCCTGGAGTTTTTTCTTGGTTTTGGCCAGGGTGTCGCCGAACTTGGCAAATTCATTCTTGACGATCCCCAAAAGCTCCCACACCTCACTTGAGCGGCGCTCCACCGCCAGCGTCCGGAACCCCATCTGCAGGCTGTTCAGGAGCGCCGCCAGGGTCGTGGGGCCGGCCACGACGATGCGGTGCTCGCGCTGCAAGAGGTCGCACAGGCCGGGGATGCGCAGCACCTCGGCATACAAGCCTTCCACCGGCAAAAACAGGATGCCGAAATCCGTGGTGTAGGGCGGCTCGATGTACTTCTCGCAGATGGCGCGGGCCTCGAGCTTCACGCGCTGCTCCAGGCTTTTCAGGGCCCGATCGGCCGCGTTCTTGTCGGCCGCCTCCTGGGCATCGATCAGCCGCTGGTAGTCCTCCTGGGGGAATTTGGCGTCGATGGGCAGCCAGACGACCTCCGTACGCTCCGGATCCGCACCCGGCAGCCGGATGGCAAACTCCACGCGCTCGCTGCCGCCCGGCCGGGTGGCCACGTTGGCGGCGTACTGGTCTATGGTCAGGATCTGCTCCAGGATGTGGCTCAGACGAATCTCACCCCAGGTCCCGCGGGTCTTGACGTTGGTCAACACCTTCTTGAGATCGCCCACCCCGGCGGCCAGGGTGCGCATCTCCCCCAGGCCGGTGTAGACCTGCTCCAGGCGCTCGCTGACCTGCTTGAAGGACTCGCCCAAACGCTTCTCCAGGGTCGACTGGAGCTTTTCATCGACGATGTGGCGCATCTGGTCGAGCTTTTCAGTGCTGCTCGCCTGCAGGGAGAGCAGCCGGTTCTCCATGGCCGCGCGCAGGGTCTCCAGCTTGGCTTCGTTCATCGCGGTCAGGTCGGCCAGCTGCCGTGAAAAGCTGTCGAGCTGGTCTTTCTGCAGGCGGGCGATCTCGGCCATGCGGCCCAGCAGGGATTCCGTGAGCAGGCTGAGGCCGGCCTGGATTTCCTCGCGCATTTGACGGTCCCCGAAGGCCGACTCCTGCCGGCTGCGGGCCAGCTCCTCCCGGAATTCGCGCTCGGTCTGCTCGAAACGCCCCTCGATGCCGGCCAGCGCCCCCCGCAGCTCGTGAACGACCTGGTCCGGCCGGCGCCGCACCAGCAGGATGAGCAGAATCAGCGCAACAGCGGCCGACAACAGGACAACCGCCAGCAGGTGCATCTCGGTCGGCCGGATCCAAAAAATGTCACTCATTGCATCGCCCCTTTCACAAATCCGTTATCACTCCGACAACCATCTGTGCGGCCGGTAGCGGCCGCGCCCCCCCACGAGGCTATCCCAACGCAGCGGTTTTCGATGTGTTCAGTTGCTGAAGGTATAGCACACGCTATGGGGTCAGCCTGCCTGAACAGCGGCATCCGGGTCCCACTGACCGGCCTGGTACCGACGGTAGAGCCCCCGGAACTGGTTGTAGGTCAAGCCGAGATCGGCGGCCGCTTTGCGCTGATTGTGCTTCGAACGCGCCAATGCCGCCTCCAGCATTCTCACCTGCAGACGCCATGTCGCCGCCTTGAGGCTCTGCCGTGGCGGGTCGCCTTCGATTACCGCTGGCGGCGTCGGCAGCTCCCGCCGTGCGCTCGGGGCATGCGGGGACCGGAAGGGATCGAACTCGACCTCGGAGACGACGGCTGCATCCGACCGGTAAACCGCCCGCTCCACGACGTACTAGAGCTCGCGCAAGTTCCCGGGCCATAGGTGCCGTTCGAGGTCCTCGGCCGCCGCCTCCCCGATCACGGGTGTTTCCGTGCGGCCCAGTTCCTTCGCCATGCGCGCGGCGAAGTGCCGTGCCAAAAGCAGCACATCCTCCCGGCGCGCCCGCAGCGGCGGAACGACCAGCACCTCGAAAGAGAGCCGGTCCAGCAGATCGGGCTTGAACTGCGCACTTCGGACGAGCTCTCTGAGATCGGCGTTCGTGGCGGCCACGATGCGCACGTCGACATCGATCCTCTCCGCACTGCCGACCCGCTCGAAGCTGTTGTATTCCACGACTCTCAGGATCTTCCCTTGAACCTCCAGGGGCACGTTTCCGATTTCATCCAGAAACAGGGTCCCGCCCTCCGCTGTTTCGAAGCGGCCGGCCCGTCTCTGCTGCGCTCCTGTAAATGCCCCCCGCTCGTAGCCGAACAGTTCCGATTCGATCAGGGTCGGCGCCAGGGAGGCGCAGTTGAGGGCGACAAACGGTCTCTCCCAACGGCCGGAGAGATAGTGCAGGCGAGCGGCGGCCAGCTCCTTGCCGGTCCCGCGCTCGCCGATCAAGAGCACCGGCCGGTTGATGGGGGCTACGCGCGACAGCTTTTCCTGGAATTCGAGAAAGGCCTCCGACTGCCCAATCGCCTCTGTCAGGGCAACCACATTTGAGGTTTTGATCGTTGAGCTCATAGTTCTTTTTATAATAAAATATGGTCTAATTTAATATGTGTTATTATATTTTACCATCTTCATTAAAAGTGTCAACAAAAATATTTATAACGATTTCAATATTTTGTTATTTATATGAACTATTGGCACAGCCTGTGCGTATGCGCACATCGACAGCAAACCAAACGCTCTTGGCGCGGCGGTGTGATGGCCGAGCCGCAACACGCAGGAGGATCTCATGGGCATTTTCACTCGTTTTCGCGACATCGTCAGCTCCAACATCAACTCCATGCTGGATCGGGCCGAGGATCCCGAAAAACTGATCCGCCTGATGATCCGCGAAATGGAGGACACCCTGGTCGAGCTCAAGGCGGCTTGCGCCGGGGTAATGGCGGAAACCAAACGAATCCAGCGCCAGCATGAAGAGGCCGGCAACCGGTCCCGGTTCTGGGCCGACAAGTCTCACCTCGCCGCCGGGAAAGGCCGCGACGAGCTGGCCCGGGAGGCCTTAGTTGAAAAGCGCCGCTACCGGCAGCGCGCCGACGCCCTGGAGCAGGAGCTTGCAGACCACCAGAGCCTCGTCGAACAATACCAGGCCGACATCGGCCAATTGGAAGACAAGTTGAAGTCCGCCCGCGACAAACAACGGGTGCTGGTCCAGCGCCACATCCACGCCGACCGCAAACGGCGCGCCCAGCAGGACATCCGCCGCATCGACAGCTCCGAGGCCGTATTCAGGTTCGACGAGCTCGAAAGCCGCATCGAGCGCATGGAGGCAGAAGCCGACCTGGTGAACTTCGGCCGCAGGGAGTCCCTGGAGGAGAATATCGAAACGCTGGAGTTCGACGAGGAGATCGAACGCGAGCTGCAGGCTTTGAAAAACCAGCCGCCCGGCCATGAGAAAAGGGCCTGAACCCGTCGCCGCAGGCCAAACCACTTTTGTGTTGCTGGACGAGAACCGAGAGCCTATAGTGGAACATGACGGATTCCCGCCCAGCCATGGGGCGACCCCGAAGCAAACACCCGGCTACTGGAAAACCGTAAGCACAAGCGGTTGGACGGAAAAGAATCGAAACAGCACCGATTCGGTATAAGGAGTGGAGAACGTGAGCATCGTGGTGGAAGGAGCCCTGGTTTTGGTACTCGCCGGCGTGGCGGCGATCGTCATCGTTCTGGCCGTCAAACTTTTCAGAGGGCTGAAGAACCAAGGTCACCACGCGGAGGACTCCCAGATTATTCAGGAGACCTACCAGGGCCTTTCCCGGCTGGAGGAGCGCATCGAGGCGCTTGAAACCATACTGCAGGATCGCAAAAACGGGGAACCGGAAAAATGAGAGACTATTCGCGCAGGGGAATCTATCGCTCCCGCAACGGAGCGATTTTTGGGGTCTGCCGGGGGTTGGCGCAGCACTTCGATTTTTCGGTCTTCTGGGTGCGCGCGATGGCGTTGACCATGCTCGTATTGACCGGGCTCTGGCCGGTGCTGATCGTTTACCTGCTGGCCGCGCTCATCATGAAACCTGAACCGGCGATCCCGGTTTCGACCGCCGGCGAGCGGGAATTCTACGAGCGCTACACCTCCTCGCGGCACGATGCGGCCCGGCGGCTGCGGCGGCGCTACGAGAGCCTGGAAAAACGTATCCGACGGATGGAGGACACGGTCACCTCCAGGGCCTACGGCTGGGAGAACCGGATGGGTCGATGAACCGTATCGCCCGTCAGATCCGCTCCAAGACATCACCCGGCAGGCAATAGGATTCAGCCGCCGAGTAGTTGTTCATGCTGGAAAGGCTGTCGCACAGGGCCGACTGGACCCGATCCAACAGCGTGCAGCGGTCCATGCACTCCGGAAACGAGGCATAGCTGCCGCAGTCCCTGCAGGGGCTTTTCACCAGGTAACCGATCTCGTAGTCGAACTTCTGACTCAAGGCTCTGCTGTGTTTCATGGTCCCACCTTTTCCTGCATGAAGTGATCCGTTTAGTACCTCACGAGTTCACTATCGACCGCGTAGCGTTTTTCTTGAATCCCTGCTCCCCTACAAAACTATACAACTATCATGCCAAACCGGTTAAATAAAAAATCACAAATAATTTCATATTTTTATAAAAAATTCGATAGGGCACCGGCAGGGTGTTCACTGCAATCCGTCCCCATGATTGTCAAATAATTGTCGCTCCTGGAATTCTGGTCTCCTCACCCGGCCTTCATTTTAGAGGGCGGAGAGGAAGGCTTTCTTTTAGGATTTCCGGCGTTCCCACCGTCCCGGGGCGTGTGCTCGAGTCGCAGCATGAAAAGCCCCGCCGATGCGGCCAGCAGATGGGTTGCAAAAAAATAAAACAGGGCCCCCTCAGCCGCGTGGGCCCCGATGACAGCCAGCACCAGTGCGGAATAGAACGCCAGCTTCACCTTCATCCCTCTTTCTCCTCCAAAGTTCAGTCCTGAGAGAGGTATCGGCCGCTGTCCCAAAATACTTGACGCCAAATGGTGCAGGGTATCAAGGTTCTGCGGTTTTCGGCCGATATAGCTTCAGGAAAGCTCACTCCTCGAAGCCAGGATGGTGTCCGCATGGAAAAAGCCACCAAAAAACACTTCGTCGCGTTCATTCGCGAACTCAAAACCAGTCGAAAAATGCTCTCGTTCGATGAGGCCTCCACCAAACAAGCCGTGGTGTTGAGACTTCTGTCCCTTCTGGGCTGGGATATCTTCGATGTGGAGGAAGTCGCGCCGGAATACTCGGCCGACGGCGTCACGGTTTCCTTCGGGTTGCGCATCGGCGGGACCGTTCAGCTGCTGCTCGACGTGAAACGCAACGCCGAGGACCCGGACGGCCTTCGCAAACAGCTCGTGGCCCTCTCCACCCAGGAGGCGGTCGAGCTGTGTGCTTACACGGACGGTCCGAACTGGTGCTTCTTCCTGACGTCGGCCCGCGGAGGAGTCAACCAAAAGCAGTGCCACGCGATCGACATACTGGAACAAAAGCCCGAGGAGGTGGCTGCCGACCTGATCGGGTTTCTCAGCCGGGAAAAGGTGGCCGGCGGCAGCCACATCGAGGCCGCCCGAATCTCCCTGCAAAACCAGAAGCGAAAAATGGCGGCCGAGATACTGCCCGAGGCCTGGAACCGGGTGGTATCCGAACCGAACCACATCCTGGTGGAGATCCTCAGCGATGCCACCGAGAAGCTCTGTGGATTTAAAGCCGAGCCGGACGCCGTCGACGCCTTCATCCGCCGGCACCGGGGCCTGTGGCTTGTGGAAAACGGTGAGGCGGACCCCGAACCGCAGGCGCGCAGCACGAAGGGCGCCGAGCCACCGGACCCGCCGGAGGCCGCGGATAAAAGTACAGACATCAAGGCCCGCAAACCCGAATTTTTCGCCGACAAGATGATCGACTCCTTCACCTTTCAGGGCAAGAGCTTCCCGGTCAAGTCCTGGGAACAGATGTTGACCACCCTGTGCAACCAGTTTGCGGCCTCCCACGCCCAGGAGTTCGAAAAGGTGCTCTGGATGTACGACGATCACCAGCCCTGCTTCACCCGCTATTCCGACCAGCTGCGCATTCCGGAAAAAGTCAAGAAGACCAACATCTATGTTGAAACCAAACTGACGCCTGACGAGATCGTGAAAACCGTGGGGGACCTCATGACCGAGTTCGGATATGGGCACGAGGAGCTGGTGATCACCACCCGATAAGAGGCGCACGGCACACGGCGCAGAGCGCACGGAAAACAGGTCCTACGCATCTGGCTGCGACCTATCGGAGGCAAAGTCTCAGCCTCAACCGCGCGTGGGCGGACAGGACCGCATCGCTGCGCAGAATCGCATCGCATCCGTGCACCGTGCGCCATGAACCGGGCGCCGTTTTTTCTCTTGACAACCCCCCGCGTTGCATCGCACTCATGCCGGCATGGCCGAAACGTTTCTCTTCTACGACATCGAGACCACGGGCCTGAGCCGCGCGTTCGATCAGATCCTCGAGTTTGCCGCCATCCGTACCGACGGCGGCCTCAATGAAATCGACCGGTTCACCACGAAAATCCGGCTGCGCCCGGATGTAATCCCTTCGGCGGCGGCCATTCTCGTGACCCGCCTGCGCGTGGCGGACTGCCTGTCGGGCCGTTGCGAGTACGACGCGATGCGCGACATCCACGCCCAGCTCAACCGGCCCGGCACCATCAGCATCGGCTACAACTCGATTGGTTTCGATGACGAGTTTCTGCGCTTTGGATTTCACCGCAATCTTCTGCCCCCCTACACTCACCAGTTCGCCAACGGCTGCCGCCGGATGGACCTTTTGCCCATCACCCTCATGTATTGGCTCTACCGCCGCGACCTTCTGAAATGGCCGGAACCCAACGGCAAGTCCTCCCTCAAACTGGAGGACATCGGGGCCGCCAACGGCCTGTTTTCAGGGCCCTCGCATCAGGCGCTCACGGACGTGGAGGCCGCCCTGAGGCTCGCCCGTCTGCTCGCACGGGAACAGCGCATGTGGCAATACCTGGACGGCTGCTTCCGCGGGGATATCGACGCCCGACGCACGCAGGAGCTGCCGGTGGCCGTTTCGAGCGCCCTTGGGGATCATCGCCTCGCCGTATTGGTGGCCGGGGAATTCGGGACACGCCAGCGGTTTCAGGCCCCGGTGATCTCGTTGGGCCATTCGATCCCGTATCCGAAACAATCCCTCTGGCTGCGCATGGACCAGCCCGCCCTGCGAAGCTGCCGCGAGGAGACCGTCGCCGCAAGCACGTGGGTGGCCCGCAAGCGCGCCGGGGAGCCCGGAATCCTGCTTCCGCCCACCGGACGCTACATGGAGCCGATCGATCCCGAGCGCCGGGCGCAGATGCAGGCGAACCTCGAGTGGATCCGGTCCCAGCCGGTTGTCTTCGACCGCATCGCAGACCACCACCGCAACTTCCGCTACGCGTTCATCCCCGATTTGGACCCCGATGCGAGCCTCTACCAGACCGGCTTCTGGAGCCGGGCCGACGAGGCGTTGTGCCGCGCCTTCCATGCCGCCTCGACCGAGGAGAAGATGGCCTTGCCGGAACGCTTTGCCAGCCCTGAGGCCCGCATCCTGGCGCAGCGTCTCTTGTTCCGCAATTTCGACGAGGGGCTCCCCCCTCCATTGGTCCAGGCGCGCAGCCGCCACCATCAACGCATCTGCAGTGCAACGCCCATGACCGACGTTACCGGAACGCCCCGCACCACCCCACCGGCCAGCCTTGCCGAAATCCAGCGGCTGCGGGAGTCCCCGGAGGTGGATGAGAACGGGCGCCGCCTTCTGAACGAGCTTGACGACTACATCTCCTGGAGGTTCCTATCTCCTGAGGTTTCGTAAAAATTTTTCAGCATCCTGCTTGATTCGCGAACCGTTCGGGCCGGCGCACCGCCGGCCACCCCTGAGCCAAGACCGATGCCCGCTGCGATCTCTCACCCTCAGCCCCTTTTACAGCTCCGCCGGCGCTGGCGTTTGGCGTGGATTGCAGCGCTGCCGTTTCTGGCCGGAGGTCTTTGGCTCTGGCATGCCCTCTGGGGAACCGGCGCGGCCGTGCAGGGCGGTTTGCAAACCGCAGCGATGATGGTGTATCTATGGATCCGTACGGATCGGATGCTTGAGCTGAACCGGCCGCCGGGGGATTTGGGCCTGCGTCCGCGGCTGGGCGCAGCCAACATTTTTACCCTGCTGCGGGCCGCCCTGATCGCCGTGCTGGGCGGCTTTCTGTTTCAGCCCGCGCTCGTCCCGAATGGACGCGCCGGTTGGTCGGTCTGGGTGCCGGGCATGCTCTACCTGGTGGCGGCCGCCCTTGATGCCGTGGATGGCGCGATCGCACGGGCCACCGGCAGCGAAACGCAGCTGGGTGAGCGCCTGGA
>JBGSTS010000239.1:0-3798 GCA_041736435.1 Desulfobacterales bacterium
AGGCCGCCCTCGGTCACAAGTCGTACCGCCTCCAGGCGCAGCTCCTTGGTGTATTTGCTGTATGGGACTTTTTCCATTCTGACACCTCCGTTTGTAGTTTATCATAAACTTTGGTGTCCATTTTTTCCAACTTACTCCAGCATCGGCGGGGGCGGTGCTGGTGGAGACCACAGCCTCTCTGGTTTCGGCCGGGACCGAGAAGATGTTGGTGGACCTGTCGCGGAAGTCGCTGGTTGGCAAGGCGCGCAGCCGGCCGGACCTCGTGAAGAAGGTCATCGACAAGGCGAAGAGGGTGGGGGTAGCCAGCACGCTCCAGAAGGTGCGGAGCAAGCTCGAAAACCCCATACCGCTCGGCTACTCCTGCGCCGGGATCGTGCGCAAGGTAGGCGATGGGGTGGATGAGTTCCAGGCAGGTGACTGGCTCAAACTGTCCAATGAGTATGGTTCTATTGGTTTGAATGGTTCAAATGGTCGGATTGGTTGGCGAAGAAAAATAAATAAGCTCAATTAGTTCGGACAAAAATCGTTATGGGGTTGACATAAATGTTGTTTATTAATATTATGTTGTCCAAACGGGCAACGAATTAATAATAGACAACAGCCATGGAACTGAAAATCGTCGCAGAGCTTAAAGAGCGTCTCCACGAACTTTTTCCTTTAAATGGGGTTGAACTCTCTTTAGCCGCCGGGGGCAAGAGCAGCAACTCCCTGCAATTTGACTTATCCGGTCATTTTCGGATTGCCGGAAGCGGGTTCGATATCGGGGTTGAAGTCGTCCCGCCCCACAAGGCCTCCCTCCTGCCTGAAATCATCCAAAGGTTAAAAGCGCATGCCGGGAAGCGTTCGAGCCGGGTGCCGGTGATCGTCGGGGAATATTTCAGCCCACAGCGGCAGAAGCAGTTCCGAGAAGCCGGAGTCAACTATATCGACCTTTCCGGAAACGTTTTCCTGCACCACGGCAGCGTCTATGTGGAAAGAGTCGGCTTTGCCAATCGGCACCCTGAAATGCGGCGCGGCCGGGGGCCTTTCTCCGACAAGGCCTCATTGATCCTGCGGGTGCTCCTCTCGGGGAAGCGTCGGCCCTGGGGAGTGCGGGAGATGGCGGATCGGGCCGGGCTCGATCCGGGCTTTGTTTCGCGCATGGCAAGGGAGTTGGAGTCGCGCGGGTATGCCGCTAGGGCTAATTCCAAAATCGAGCGGTTGAAACCGGAGCTGATATTGGAGGACTGGGTCAGGGATTACAACTATCGGAAAAATCGGTCGGGCAGCTGGTTTTGTCTGGCGGACTCACCGGAGGCGATCCTGGAGCGGCTGCTCCGTCTGAAACCACCTGAGAGCTTGGAGTATGCCCTCGGGCTGCACGCCGGTGCTTCGTTGGTTGCACCCCATGCGGTGTACCATGAAGTGCACCTAATCGTTTCGGGTGAGAAAGAAGCCGATTTTTTCATCGCCGGCATGCAGCTCAGGCAGGTTTCCCAGGGGGGCAACGTCGTCCTGCTGTTTCCCTTCTACAAACGGTCGGCGTTCTGGGATGTGCACTCACGCGACGGGCTTAAGGTGGCATCCGATCTTCAGCTTTACCTGGACCTCTACAATTACCCGCTCCGCGGCCGGGAGCAGGCCGAGCACCTTTACGAAAAGCGTATCAGGAAGACGTTCGAAGGGTAGGCGGGACGTCATGGACCGCTTTCATGCCGGCTTTTTGAAAAGCATCACTCTGATCAAAGACTACCTGCCGCATCTGGTCATCGGCGGAGGCTGGGCGCCCTTTGTCTATTACCGCTACCTTGCGGGCGATTATGCGAAAAACCCGATCCGCACCGGAGATCTCGACATCCTCGTGGGAAACCCATTGCCTCAAGCCGGCGAGAGGCTGCTTGACGAGATCCTGACGGGAGCCGGGCTGCAGACGGTCTACAAGACGCGGTCTCAGCCCCCTGTGGTTCACTACGAGGGCGAGATCGACGGCCTCGAAGTTGAAATCGAGTTTCTGACCGACCTGAAAGGCTCCGGCCAGGATGAGGTTATAGTAGTCCAGCCCGGGCTGCACGCAGAGGCCCTGCGCTATTTATCCGTCCTGATCGAGAATACCATAGAGGTCGTCATAAACGATGCCCCAGTCGCAGGGGCGGAGGCGGGCCTGAGAGTTCGCCTGCCTTCGCCGGCTGCATTCATCTTCAACAAAGGCCTGGTGTTCTTGCGCAGAAAAGAACGGCTCAAAAAGGGGAAGGACCTCTATTACATCTTCGACCTGCTGGCCTACCGGGAGGATTTCAAGGAGCGAACCGTTGCCGATCTGAGGCGCATCGGCGAACGCTACAAGAAATGGTTCAAGACCTTCAAAGGCAATCTGGCAGAGGCCTTCTCCGACCCCGAATCAGACTCGGTTGCGTTGGCCGCCCAGCAAAGGCCGCCCGGCGCGTTCAGCGCTTTGGACGACAGGCAGATGAAACAGTATATTTTTGCGACCTTTCAGGATCTCCTTCCCCGCCTACAATAAATGCCAGCTTGAGTTCTCACCATTTCAACCCGAACTGGAATTTTGATGAAACAGATTATTCAATCCTATAAAACCGGAACGATGACACTGGAAGAGACCCCAGTGCCGCAGGCGGCGGCGGGGGCGGTGCTGGTCGAGACCGCGGCGTCGCTCGTCTCGGCCGGGACCGAGAAGATGCTGGTGGACCTGGCGAGGAAGTCGCTGGTGGGCAAGGCGCGCAGCCGGCCGGATCTGGTGAAGAAGGTCATCGAGAAGGCCAGGCGCGAGGGGATCGCCAATACCATCCAGAAAGTGCGGAGTAAGCTCGATAACCCGATCCCGCTCGGCTACTCCTGCGCGGGGATCGTGCGCGAGGTCGGCGAGGGGGTGGATGAGTTCCAGCCGGGCGACTGGGTGGCCTGCGGAGGAGCAGGGTACGCCAACCATGCTGATTTCAACGTGGTGCCCAGAAACCTTTGTGTGCGGCTGCCGGAGCTGGGCGGGGAGCCCCTGCCTGCGGAGGAGGCGGCTTTTGCCACGGTGGGGGCGATCGCGCTCCAGGGGGTGCGGCAGGCGGGGCTGACGCTCGGTGAGCGGGTGGCGGTGATTGGGTTGGGGTTATTGGGGCAGCTTACGGTTCCGCTTTGCAAGGCGAACGGGTGCGGCGTGGTCGGGTCCGACATCGACCCGGCCAAGATGGAATTGGCGCAGAGGCTGGGAGCGGACCTATCGGTCGGGCCGGCGGAGCTCGAGGAGGCAGTTCTTGCGTTCACCCAGGGCACCGGGGCCGATGCCGTGATCATTACGGCGGCTTCATCCGACAGCCGGCTGATCGAGACCGCCGGGGAGATTTCGCGCATCAAGGGCCGGGTGGTGGTGGTGGGGTTGGTGGGCATGAACGTGCCCCGCGATGTCTATTACAAGAAGGAGCTCGACCTCAGGCTCTCCATGTCCTACGGCCCGGGCCGGTACGACCCGGAGTACGAGGAGCGCGGCCACGACTACCCGCTGCCCTTCGTGCGCTGGACCGAACAGCGGAACATGCAGGCTTTTCTGGAGCTGGTGGCGGCGGGACGGTTGGACGTGAAATCGCTCATCACCCACCGCTTTCCGTTCGATAAAGCGCTCGATGCCTATGATATGATTTTGAAGGGCAAAGAACCCCACCTGGCGGTCATCTTCGAGTACGGCAGGGACAAGCAGACGCCGGCGTGGGTGCCTCTGCCTGCCGCCGCACCCGCGAGGGCAGATGGGGTGGCGCTGGGGGTGATCGGCGCGGGCAACTTCGCGCGGGGCGTGCTGCTGCCCCGTTTCAAGGA
>JBGSTS010000262.1:0-5032 GCA_041736435.1 Desulfobacterales bacterium
TGGCCGCCAGCGCGGCCGCCGTGGTGTCGGGGGCGACCCCACGGCACAGGGACTCGACCACGGTGACCCGGTAGCCGGCCCCGACCGCATCCAGCGCCGTCGCTTTCACACAGTAATCCGTGGCAATGCCGTAAACGAGGACCTCCCCCAGACGGCGGGCTTTCAACAGCCCATCCAGTTCGGTTGGGGACCCGCCGTCGTCCTGAAACCCCGAATAGCTGTCGAACCTACGGTCCTTGCCCTTCTGCACGACCGCCTCGAACAGCGACTCATCGAGCAGCAATCCGGCGTTTGCGGTGCCCTGGACACAGTGCGGCGGCCAGAGCACCTGCTTGCGGTTTTCAATCTCGATCAGGTCGAACGCCTTCCGGCCGGGATGGCTCGTGTGGAAGGAGACGTGGTCCGGCGGATGCCAGTCCTGGGTGGCGAACACAAGGACGCCCTGCTGCTTCAAGCTTTCGGTGGCCCGGCACACAGTTTCGATGAAGCCCCGGTCCGTCCCCGGAACGGCCAGCACCCCGTTCTTCCAGGTGGTGAAATCCCCCTGCACATCGACGACGATGACCCCTTTGGCTTCCATGCCCACTCCTCCCGGACGGGTTGACTGGCTGAGTTGCGCAAATATCCAGCAACGACGGTTTCTGCTTTAAAAGCATACGCGAAATGCCGCTGGTTCGTCAATTTGCGGCTTCGACACGCCATGGTCTGTAAAACGATTTTCCAATTGCGTTCGGGCGAGGTGTTCTCGTATAGTTAGTGCCCACATGAATGGTAGGATTGCGCCGGGGCGAGGTGGCCCGGTTTATAAAACTGCAGGAGGCAGCCGATGAAATTGCTGGCAATCGCATTGACGGTGCTCTGCATAGCGCCGACCGCCCTTTTGTCCGCAGTCCCATCGCTTGTCGGTTCCTGGCACTGCCAAAACGGTCAGTTCGAAGCCGTGGCCGAATTTTTTCCGGATGGCAGGTTCCGCCAGGCAACCACCGGCCCTCAGGGGAAACAGCTTGACTCGGGACGGTTTCAGCTGAACGGCCCGCAACTCCTCCTAATGTCCGAGGACGGTCGGCCGCAGATGCAGGCGACGTGCCGGTTCATCGGCGCCAACACGATCCTGGTCACCTATGCGAACGGCCAGGCCCTGACCTGGAAGCGCGCAGCGGAATGCCCTCCGACAGCTCCACCCCCGGCCGCCCCTCCTCCCGCCGACGCCGCACGAGCCGCCCCCCGTCCCGCAGGTCTTCCGGACAGGGCCGCCTCGAGCACACCGGCCTTGCTGATGCAACGCGTCTGGGAACCCAACGAAAAGGCGTTTTCATTTCTTCTGCCGAAGGGCTGGGCGGCCGAGGGTGGGGTGTTCAACGTCAACCCGCTGCAGATGAACGGGTCCGGGAACACGATCTCGCCCAAGTGCGACCTCACCGTCAAGCACGACCGCCGCGGAACCGTGATGCTGCGCTGGGCACCGAGCTGGAACTATGCCGACTTAAGCCGGTCGCCCTCCGGCTGGGGCAGCTTTCGCTCGGGGTCTTACTACCAGGGCATGCCCGTTCGACCGATGCCGACCCCCAGGCAGTTCTTGAACCAATGGCTCGCCGCCACACGCCCTGCCGCCGTTGATGTCACGCTGGTGGCTGAGGATCCCATGCCGGAGGTCGCGGCCGCCTACACCCGCAAGGCGGAACCGATGAACCAGCAGTTGCAGCGCATCGGCGTCGCTCCCACCCGTTTCGAGTGCCTGGCCATCGGCGTGGAATACCGCGAGGCCGGTGAACGTTTCCGGGAAGTGCTGATGACGACAATCGCCGACGCCCTTTCCAGCGGGTTCATGTGGTCAAACGACGACACGATCACGTTTCGGGCCCCGGCCGCACGCTTCGAGGCCTTGAAACCCGTTTTCGATGCCGTGCGCGCCTCGCGTCAAATGAACCCGCAGTGGGTGGCGGCCGTCACCAAGGCATCCGGCGCGCGCGCGGCAGCCGCCCTGGAAACCCAGCGCCATATCGCCGACGTCGCCGGCCAAATCGTCGAAAACCGCCGCAAAACCCACGCCGACATCCGCCACGAGAACTGGTTGTTTATCTCCGGCCAGGAGGAGTATACCAACCCCTTCAACGGGCAAGCCGAACGCGACACTTCACACTACCGCTATCGCTGGGTCAACAACCAGGGCGATACCATCTACACCGACGAGAACAGCTTCGACCCGAATCGGGTCGAGGAGTACAATACCCGCGAGTGGAAACGCTCGCCCGTGCGGCCGCGCTGACTCATGGGGCACCCAGTCGGAGGGGGGCGGGCCGGCCGGATTTTGATTTCGGCCAAGGAGACGTGAGGGCATGCAAATCTCTTTGCGCAATCGGATTCGAACTGCGGTCTCCGGTGCCAGGACCTTCTTTGCAACCGGCCTCTGGCTGCTGAGCCTGGAGGAGCTGCCCCGGTGGAAGTCCCTGCTGATGAGGCTTTCGCGGGCCGTGATGGTCGCTGTGGCCGAATTCTTCAAGGACCAGTGCATGCTGCGGGCCTCCGCGCTCACCTTTTACACCCTGTTATCGATCGTGCCGTTGTTCGCCGTCCTTTTCGGGGTCGCCAAGGGCTTCGACCTCGAGCGCCTGCTGGAGAAGGAATTGATGGAGCACCTGGCCGGCCAGGAGCAGGTCATGGAGCGCATCCTGGATTTCTCGCGGCGCCTGCTGGAAAACACTAAAGGCGGGGTCATGGCCGGCGTGGGCGTGGTGATGATGTTCTGGTCGGCAATTAAGGTGCTGGGCAATATCGAGTCCGCCTTCAACGCCATGTGGGACATCAAAAAAGCGCGCTCGTGGTGGCGGAAATTCAGCGACTATCTGGCGCTCATGGTCTTCAGCCCGATTCTCCTGATCGTGGCCGGGAGCGCGACGGTTTTCATCCGCACCCAGATCGACGCTGTCACGGCACGGTTCGCTATGGAGGAATGGCTGGCGCCCGTGGTGCTGGCGGGATTCAAGCTCACCCCGCTGGTGTTGATCTGGACACTCTTCACCCTGCTCTACCTGGTCATGCCGAACACCCGCGTGTCGTTCAGGGCGGCCCTGGCCGGCGGGGTTGTCGGCGGCAGCATCTTCCAGCTGGTGCAATGGGCGTATATTGCGTTCCAGGTCGGAGTGGCCAACTTCAACGCCATTTATGGCAGCTTTGCCGCCCTGCCGCTTTTCATCGTCTGGGTGCAGACGAGCTGGACCCTCGTGCTCTTCGGCGCCGAGCTGTGCTTCGCCTTCGAGCATGCCGGCACTTACTGCCGGGCCACCGGCTGCGCGGACCTGAGCCCCGGCGAAAGCAAACTGCTGGCCTTGCGCATCGCGCGCCTGGTGATTCAGAATTTCGCCGGCGGCCGAGAGCCGCTGACCATCGCCCAAATCACCCAAGGGCTCAAAATTCCGGCCCGTATGGTTCAGCCGGTGGCGGCGGAGCTGACGCAAAGCGGCATTTTCACCGAAACCCGCAGCCGCAAAAAGAAACTGCCGGCGTTCCAACCCGCAACCGACATCCACCGGCTGACCATCCAGAAAGTCATCGAAGCCTACGAAAACCCGGCCGGCGGTGATAACGCGTCGGCGGTCAAATCAGAGGAAGCCAGGGATTTGGAGGAAGCCCTGCGGGCGCTCAACCTCGCCGCCGCGCAATCCCCCGCCAACCGCCCGCTGATCGAACCAGCAACCAAACTCTAACTGATGGGCCGCACCGCTGGTGGCAATAGCCGGGAAGCAGCACCTATTAACGGTCTTGAAATTGAATTGACACGTTCTGTAAAATCTCCCCTGCCCCTCTTTGCCAAATAGGGGGGATCCCTCCCTTTGGAAAAGGGAGGTTAGGAGGGATTTTCGGAGAGCGCCTTGATAATAATGAGACCATTGATAAAAAATTGCGGTCCCGCCGCGGCGGGACCCCCACAGACACAGAATACCCCTCACGCGAAAGAGAACGATGGGGCGTGTTGAGCGTTGTACGCCGCCTGCGCCGGTGGTTTGTCAGCAAGAAAGTCCAGATTTGTGGGAGTGGCTTCCAGCCACGATCCGATCGCGTTCCCGCCGCGGCGGAACTTCAACAGCCTCCCCCCGCGCCTCGGAGACGAATGGGCGCTTGGGCAGCAGGGGGCAGTCTTAGCTGTGTCGTGGGCGTTTCTTCGCACGGCGGGTCGGCGGGGCGGCCAGGGGGTCGGCAGGCCAGGAGTGCTTGGGATAGCGACCTTTCAGATCTTTTTTCACCTCGGGGTAGCCCCGCTTCCAGAAGCCGGCCAGATCGGCGGTCACCTGCATCGGCCGACCCGCGGGCGACAGAAGGTGAAGCAGGACCGGTTGGCCATCGCCGACCCGCGGTGTGTCGGCGCAGCCGAACATCTCCTGGATGCGCACCGCCAGCACCGGGGTGTCACCCGCGTAGTCCAGCCGGATACGGGAGCCGCTCGGCACCGCCAGATGCGTAGGGGCAAGCTCGCCCAGACTCCGCCGCTGGCGCCAGGACAAAAACCCGGTTAGGGCCGCCCCCAGATCCACCCGCTTCAGATCCGAAAGCCGGGTGAGACCGGCAAGGTGCAAAGCCAGCCATGACTCGAGGGAGTCGGCCAGCGCCTGATCCGAAACATCCGGCCATTCCTCTCCGCCGGCGGCAGTTCTCCTGAGAAACAGAACCCGCTCCTGCCAGCTTCGCAGATCCCGCGTCCAGGGCAGGCAAGTGATGCCGGCCGAGCGGATCCCCTGAATCAAGGCCGCCGCCATCGCGCCAGGGTCCGGTCTTGCCAGCGGTTCGGATTTCAAAACCAACACCCCGAGGCTCGCCTGCCACTCGGCAACCACCGCCTGACGCCGGGCGTCCCAGGCAACCACCTCCCGGTGCAGGATGCGGCCGGCGTGCTGATCGAGCAGGGTTTCCAGATCGTAGGCAGCGGCAAGAAAGATGCGCGCCTCACGCCGGTCGCCGTCGAGATCGGCGGCGACGATGACGTCCGCGGCCGCTAAAGGCTCCGGCGAAGCGAAAAAGGCGCCGCGCCCGCTGGCCA
>JBGSTS010000011.1:0-2973 GCA_041736435.1 Desulfobacterales bacterium
TACGGCGGTCCTGGCCGCCCCCGACTTGAAACCGGCAGCGGCCGACAACGCCATCCTGGTTGCGCGCACGGCCGCACCGGACCTGGCGCCACTCATGGGGCGGGTGCGCGGGCTCATTACAGACCTGGGCGGAGCCGCCAGCCACCTGGCCTCGGTCGCAAGAGAGTTCAATGTACCGGCTATCATGGACACCAGGGAGGCCACCGCGTCGATCGCAAACGGCCGAGAAATCACCCTACTGGCGGATGAATGCAAAGTCTTCGAGGGCCTGGTGCCCGAACTGGCGCGGAAGCCTCCGGCCCGAAACGCCGGCGACGAACGCGGCCCGATCGGCAGCCATCTTCGCGAACTGCTCGATCGCATATCCCCATTGAATCTGACCGATCCCGCGTCGCCTGAGTTTTCCCCCAGCGGGTGCCGCACCTTGCACGACCTGATCCGCTTCGCGCATGAAAAGGCGATGGGGGAGATGTTCAACCTCTCCGAGCTGGCCGATGCCTCCGTCGTCTCCCGTAAAATGAGCGCCAACATCCCCTTGTCGATATATTTCATCGACCTGGGCGGAGGGCTGGCCCCGGAGTTGACCTCCTGCGACGATATTCTGCCCGAGCACATCCGCTCCAAGCCGATGGCGGCCCTCTGGCGCGGGCTGACCCACCCCGGGATCACCTGGTCCGGAGCGGTGGACATCAACGCCCGCAACTTCATGGCCCTCATGGCCGGCAGCATCGGACCCGAAAATGCCGCACCGCCGAAGGTCGACTCTTATGCCTTGGTATCGGCAGACTACCTGAACCTCAGCGTCAAATTCGGCTATCACTATTCCAACCTGGATGCGCTTTGCTCGGAGGATGCGAACGCCAACACCATCGCGCTCCAGTTTTCGGGAGGGGCCGGCACCGGCGCTGGCAAGGCCCTGCGCATCGAATTCCTTTCCCAGGTGCTGAACCGTCTGGGATACGAGGTCGAGGTGCGCGGCGACACGCTGCAGGCGGCATTGAAGGGACTGGACTGCCCCTCCATGGAGGCGATCCTCGACCAGACCGGACGCCTGCTTGGCTGCAGCCGGCTGCTCGATCTCGCCATTCCCAGCCAGACCGAGGTGCAGACGTTGACCGAACTGTTTTTCAAGGAGGACTACGACTTCTTGGGCCGATCCGAGAAGCGGCTCCCCGGTTTTTACGCTTCGGTGGGGGAATGGTCGCAACGTGAACTCGACGGGCAGGCGGTGATCGTTCAGGACGGCGCGGGCATGACAAGCACGATCGCCTGCACCCTCCACAATGCATTGGACAGGGTGGTGGGAGGCCGGTATCAGAAATTTCTCGAAAACCGTCACGCTCGGCATTATTACCCCGTAGCTGTGAAGCGTGACAGCCGCCGGGAAGAGGGCCCTATCCGGGCCGATGTGCGGATCGCAGCCGGTTGCGTGGACCTAGCGGCCGGACTCGCTTTCGGCCTCGCCAACGTGGGCAACTGCTTAGTGCTTGCGGCCGACGCCGGCGCCGGTGAGCTTCAGCTGTTGGAGTTCATCAACAACACCCGCCATTTTCGCGCACGCACCAAAATGGAAATTCCCATGGACCGCTGGCTGAGAATCGAGGCGCGTGTTGCCGGTAATAAAATTGAGGGGGCCATGGACGGCCAGATAGCGCTTGAGTTCACCGCCGAGCGGCCGGTGGAGGGCCATGTGGGACTGTGGTGCAAGGGCGACACCACGGCCTATTTCAGAAACCTGGAGGCGAGCAACGCCCCCAATGATGCGAGTACGCCATGACGTCCGACCAAATCAACATCAGCCTCATCCTGATCGCCATGATTGCGCTGTTTATCTGGGATCGCTGGCGGCACGACTTCGTTTCGATTGCGGCGCTGCTGGCCTGCGTGTTCACCGGGCTGGTGCCGGCGGCGGACGCTTTCGCCGGCTTCGGCCACCCCGCCGTCATTACCGTTGCGGGGGTGCTGATCCTGAGCGGGGTGCTGGAGTCCTCCGGTGCCGCCGACATTCTGGTCCGAACCGTCATGCCGCGCTCGGCCGGGCCCACCCTCACTATCGTCGTCCTGGTGGGTCTTGGGGCGGTCATGTCGGCATTCATGAACAACGTGGGTGCGCTCGCGCTTCTCATCCCGGTTGCCCTCCAGATCGCCCGCCGCCAGAATATTCCCCCCGGCCGGCTCCTGATGCCGCTGGCATTCGGTTCGATCCTGGGTGGAATGACCACTCTGATCGGCACCCCGCCCAACCTGATCGTCTCCGGGTTTCGGGCCGAAAACGGGGCCGGGACCTTCACCATGTTCGATTTCACCCCGGTGGGGGTCGCAGTGGCCGGGGCTGGGATCGTCTTTATCGCCGTGTTCGGCTGGCGGCTGGTCCCGGAGCGCAAAAAGGCCGGCATCCAGGGGTTTGAGATCGGAGCCTATCTTACCGAGGCCCGGGTTCCGAATAAATCCAAGGCCGTCGGCATGACGCTCTACGAAATCGAGACGGCACTGGATGAGGCCGACGCCCAAGTGGTAGGCCTGGTGCGCAACGATGTCCGCATTCCGGCCCCGAATCCGCGGCGCCGAATCAACGCCGGAGACATCCTGGTAATCGAGGCCGACCCGCCGGCGCTGCGGGAGTCGCTATCGCTGCTCGGGCTGAAGTTGGAGGAGGACAAGCCGGCCGAAGCCCCCGACTGCGAAGGGGTTTTGAGCGAGAAGGAAGCCGCCCGCTGCGCCGCGAGGGAAAAGGCCGTGCAGTCAGAGGATGTAGGCTTTGCGGAGATGGTTCTCTTCTCGGATTCGAGTCTGGTGGGCCGCACGGTCACCGACATTCAACTGCGCACGCTGCACCACATCAACCTGCTGGCCGTCTCGCGCCAAGGGCGCAGAACCACCGCACGGCTGCGTTCCATGCAGCTTGCCGCCGGCGACGTCCTGCTCCTGCAGGGCGAGCGCGACGGCCTGAGCGATTTTGCCATCCGCTTCGGC
>JBGSTS010000245.1:0-6360 GCA_041736435.1 Desulfobacterales bacterium
GCCCGACGGTCCGGCGCCACCCGCGGGTGAAAGGTCAGGGCATCGGCCCCGGACGCCTCGAAGCGCTGAGCCATGGCCACGGCCGTATCGGGCCGGTCTTCCCACCCGGTGCGGAACTTCACCATCACGGGGATGGAAACCGCGCGACGGATGCAGGCGACGATCGCGGCTGCCCTTTCGGGTGTTTTCAACAGGGCGGCCCCGCAGCTGCGCCGGCAAATCGCACCGGTGGCGCATCCGAAATTCACATCGACCCCGAAGAACCCCTCGTCTGCGATCCGGCGGGCGGCCTCCGCCATGCGCTCGGGTTCCGTCCCGAGGATCTGACATGCCAGAAAGGGCAGCTCTGCGTCCCGCCATTTGAAAAACGCCGAGACCTGCCGGTTTTCCGTGGGGATGGTGCGGGCGCTGCACATCTCGGAGAAGAGCAAGCCGAAGCCGCCGAAGTCTTCGAGCAACTCGCGAAAGGCCGCATGGCCGAGATAGGTCATGGGCGCCAGCGCAAGTCGTTTGGCGATGGTCTTTCCGCCGATGCGCAGAGGCCGGTTGAGAAAAACGGCCAGGTCGAATTCCATTGAACCCTTGCCCCATGTGACGTAAATTGCGTGCATGTCCATCCGCTTGATCGCCAGAGACCTATACCGCCTCCAGCAGGATGTCGCAAGGTTGGAGCGTGAGCTAACCTCGGCCCCGGCCGATCGCCGGGAGGCCGTGGCGAACCGACTGCGTTGTGCGAGCGCCGAACGCGACCGCATGCGGGCCGTTCTCGACGGCCAGAAGGACAGCACGCGATAGCTTAAGGAAGCGGATGAGCTCAAAACGGTTCTGGCGGCGATCGGTCGGGACGTTGCCGGGGTGATGACCACGTTCGGCATTCAGGAGTGGGTGGTCGCCGATTGCGACCGGGGCGAAGCGGTTTTTGGTCCCGATGGGCAAAGGCACACCTACGCCCCGGCACCTGCAAGCGCCGGCGGCGACCCCACGGGCGCAGGCGACGTTTTTCCGACAGCCTATACGGCGGCCCGCTTCGCGGAGGGGCTGGACGTCGGACCGGCCAGCACACAGGCGGCCGGGGCGGCAGCCTGCCATGTAGCGGGCGGCGACATCCGGCGAGCGGCTCCGGATCTCGCCCCAAACCATATGCCACCAGGGGGCTAAAGGCCGATTGACATGCCCTGCGACCCGTTATAAGTAGTGGTCCTTAAACGAAAACGACCGCCGCCCAGCAGCGCTTGGCATGCGGCCTCACTTCAGATTTTGTTTCGCAAAGGCACTGATGACGGCAAACCAGAAGCGATTGATACCGCAACGCCTTCAAGACCGTTACATGCGCCTGATCGCCCCGCTGGTCCGGCTCTTCACCCGGTGGGGGGTCAGCCCGAACTCACTCACCGCCGCCGGCGTCATCATCACCTTTTTGGCAGCAATCGCCTTTTTCCTTCAAAACCCGCGCTGGGGCGGGTTCCTGGTTCTGCTCGGCGGGCTGTGCGATTCGATCGACGGCAGCCTGGCCCGCAACTCCGGCAAAGCATCGCGCTTCGGGGCCTTGCTGGATTCGTCGGTGGACCGCTACGCCGAGTTTGCGATGCTCTTCGGCATCGGCGCTTTCTTCCTGCTCACGCGCGATTACGTGAGCTCGGCCGCAACGTTTCTGGCGTTGTGCGGCTCCTTCATGGTCAGCTACACGCGGGCAAGGGCCGAGAGCCTCGGGTTCACGGCCAAGGTCGGCATCATGCAACGGCCGGAGCGGATCGTCTTTCTTGGGGCCGGCGCGCTGATCCACCCGGTGGCGCTGCAGATCGCTATCTGGATGGTAGCCGTGTTTTCCAATTACACCGCGCTCCAGCGGCTGCACTTTGCATTCAAGCAGGACTCAGCCCCCCGGCCGCGTCCCGGGGAAGACCCCGCGCTCAAAACCGCGCCGGCTGCCAAGGGTCAACCCTGATACCCGATCTGTTGCTGCCCGGGACCTAAATGCTCTCACGGCAGCGGCGGCGCGCGAAGCCCACGTCACCACCCCCCGCAGGCAGACCCCTTGACGAAACAGAGGTGAAGGGTCCTTTTCTTAGCGCCGAAGGCCGGCACCGGCATACCATGCCAGTGCCGCCACCTGCAGCGTGATCATCAGGCCGAACGCCGCCTGATAGCCTCGAACCGCGAAGGCGCCGCTCTCCGACACCGGCCAGAGGGCGATCACGACCCCGATCCCCCATTGCGCCGCGAAGGCCGCCACGAACACGACGAGGTTGAGCGCGGTGTTGACCCGCCCGGCCAACTCCAAGGGAAAACTCTGGCTCAACCCGGCGTAGGCGATCACCCCCGTGGTCCCGACGGAGCCGAACAGCAGCCACAGCGCCAGGTTCCACTGCCCCGGGTGGATCACGATCAGGGCTTGAACGAGGATGAACGCGGACATGCCGGCCACCGAAGTGGTCACCGGCTTGATGCCGTGGCGATTCAACCATTCGGTCAGTACCCCGAGCAGGATGTACCCGACGGCCATGGCGGCCGCAAGCCACATGAGCACCGCCGCCACTGCGGTGCGGTCGAGGCCGGCGGTGTCCCGCAGCCAGGGCCCCGCCCACAGGCTCTGAATCGACATGAAGGTCGCCTGCGAGGCCGTGGCCAGCGGGGTCACCTTCCAAAAGACCGGACTCGTAAATACCTGCGCCACCCCCTTGAGCTGATCCCTGGCGGAACTTGCAGCACCGTCCGATTTTTTCTCGGGTACGATCCAGAAGACGGAAGCCGCTGCGACGGCCGCCACGAGCGCCAGCAGGATGAAGATGCCGCGCCAATCGGTGACGCTGAGAGCAGTCTGGACCGGGGCGGTTGCCGCCATGGCGCCGAGCCCGCCGGCCGCCAGCTGAAACCCGTTGACCCGCGGCCACTGCTCTCTGGGAAACCAAAGGGTAAACGCCTTGAAGGCCGCCATCAGGCAGGAGGACACCCCCAGCCCGATCAGGGCCCGACCGACGGCGAGGCCGGCAATTCCTTCCGCCTGCGAGAAGATGACGGCGCCGGCTGCGGCAAAAACCAGCAAACCCGCCTGCACGGTCCGCGGCCCGCGGCGGTCGAGCAGCACTCCGAGCGGCAGCTGGAACGCCGCAAACGAAATGAAGTAGGTCGCCGTGAGCAGGCCCAGCTCCGATGGCCCCAGGCCCAGTCCGGACACCAGGTCAGGGGCGATAACGGAGTTGACGACCCGAAACAGCAGCGACAGGAAGTAGCCCAGCGCAAACGGGAGAAAGACACGCAACCGGGCGATGCGGGTGCCGTCCATGGCCGTTCAGAACGCGAGCCGGTCCGGGGCGAAACTGAGCGTGGCGAAGTGATCCTCCAGCGTTTCCGCCCGCCGGATCAGCTCCACCGCCCCGTCGCTTCGAAGGAGCAGCTCTTTGGGCCGCAGCTTGCCGTTGTAGTTGAAGCCCATGGCGTGGCCGTGGGCGCCGGTGTCGTGGATGGCGAGGATGTCCCCGTCTGCGATGGCCGGCAGCTCGCGCTGAACGGCGAACTTGTCATTGTTCTCGCAGAGCGATCCCACGACATCCACCGGCCCGGACAGCGGGTGGCCAAGCTTGCCCGGCACCGTAATGTGGTGGTAGGCCCCGTACATGCCGGGCCGCATCAACGCCGACATGCAGGCATCCACACCGATGTAGGTGCGGTAGATCTCCTTGCGGTTGATGGCCCTGACCACCAGCGCCCCGTGGGGGCCGGTCATGAAGCGGCCGCTCTCCATGGCGAGCCGGGGCGCATAGCCGTGCCGATCCCTGAAGCGGCGAAAGAGCCCGGTCACCTCCTCGCCCAGCACCGCCAGATCCAGGGGCGTATCCTCGGTCCGATAGGGGATCCCCAGTCCGCCGCCCATGTTCATGAACTCGAAGCGGATCCCGAGCTCGCGGGAGACCTCCTCGATCAGTTCAAACAGCATTGCCACCGTCTGCACCATGACGCCATGGTTGCGCTCGTTGGAGACCACCATGGTGTGGATCCCGAAGCGCCGGGCCCCGCGCTCGATGGCCCGGCGGTAGGCCTCCACGACCTGGTCGTGGGCCAAGCCGTATTTCGCCTCGACCGGGTTGCCGATGATGGCGTTGCCCGTGCGCCGGGGGCCGGGGTTGTAGCGGAAGCTGATCAGCTCCGGAAACTCCGGCACCTTCGGAACCAGGCTGATATCGTCCAGGTTGAGAATGCACCCCCCGTCGCGCGCCGCCTCCAGGAACTCTTCCCGGCCGGTGTTGTTGGAGGTGAACATGATCTCCTCGCCGCGCGCATGGATCCGCCGGCTCAGCTTGAGCTCCGCTATGGAGCTGCAATCGAAGCCGAAGCCCATCGTGCGCATGATCGCCAGGATCCGCGGGTTGGGCAGCGCCTTGACCGCAAAGTACTCGCGAAAGGCCTCGATGCCGGAAAACGCCTGCTTCATGGATTCGCCCGTGCGGCGGATCCCTGCCTCGTCATAAATGTGGAATGGGGTGCCGAAATGCGCAACGATCTGGTCCAGCACAGGGTAAAGGCGCTTTTCGAAATCCGGCGACATGGGCATGTTTCAACGTCTCCTTTTCTTGAGAGTCTGAAGGGCGCTATCATCCAACGGGATGCGCGCGGTCTCTTTATACGTGGACAATGCGATCAGGGTGCGGGTGCGGCTCACCCCCGGCAGGGCTGAAATTTTTTCGCGGCGGATATGCTCGAGCGCCTCCGGATCCCGCGCGCGGAGTTTTAAGAGGAAGTTGTCCTCCCCTGCGACGAAATGCACCTCCTGCACGTCCGGGATGGCGGCCAGGGATCGGCCGAGGCTCGCTTCGTCGGCTCCTTCTGCCGGGGCGACCAGGATGAAACCGACGAGACTGCGACCGAAACGCTCCGGGTTCAACCGGACCTCGTAGCCGTCGATGATCCCCTGTTTTTCCAGCTTGCGGACCCTTTCGAGCACCCCCGAAGGCGCCATGTTGACCTGGCGCGCAACTTCAGTGTTCGGCACCCGGGCCTTTTCCTGAAGGATCCTCAAAATTTGAATGCTTATATCGTCCATTATGAATATAATTTTATTATTTATAACTATTTACGAGTAATATACACAATATTATGTATAGTCAATGCTTTTATTCTTATTTATTATATTTTTTGTGAATATTTAACGCAACGACAAACTATGCCTGCGTATGCGACTTGTATGTTCTTGCCGGCATACGCTATAATGAGATTTTTAAAATTGGTGCATAAGGAAAACCCAATGTACCTTCAGCATTACGGCCTCACCCAAAAGCCTTTCGATATCAGCCCGGACCCGAGCTTTCTGTGGCGGGGAGAAAAGCACCAGGAAGGCCTCGCCATTCTGAAATACGGCATCCTGGAAAACAAGGGCTTTCTGCTCATCACCGGCGACGTCGGTACCGGCAAGACCGCTCTCATCCGCACCATCGAAAAAGAAGTTCAGGCCAGTGCGATCATCGTCACCATCCCCGACCCTGGCCTGGAGTTGATCGACTTTTACAACTTTCTCGCCTCCGAGCTGAACATGGGGCGCTCCTTCACCAGCAAGGCCGAGTTTCTGATCCAATTCAAGCGCCTGCTGTTGAGTTCGTTCACGGCGCAGAAGCGCGTGCTCTTGATCGTGGACGAGTCACAGCGCCTCAGCCACAACCTGCTGGAGGAGATCCGCCTGCTGTCCAACATCGACCTGGAAGGCAAGGTGCTCGTCAACATCTTTTTTGTCGGGCAGAGCGAATTCAGACAGCTTCTGGCTAAAGATGAAAACCGCAGCGTGCGCCAGCGCATCACGGTGAGCTACCACATCCAGCCCTTGACCGAAAATGAAACCCTCCAGTACATCCAGCACCGTTTGAAGGTCGCCGGTGCCAAGGGAGCTATTTTTTCGGCGGATGCGATGCAGGCCGTTTTCGGAAGCACTCGAGGCTATCCGCGGCTTATCAACATCGTCTGCGACCACGCGCTGATGACCGGTTACGCCCGCGGAACCACTGCCGTCGGCCGGGACATCATCGAGGAGTGCACGAACGAACTGCGCGTAACGATGGGATTGGAAATCCCCGCTGCCGCTGCCCATGCCGCAACGGCCGTACCCGTCCCACAGCCGCTGCCGGAAACCCAGGCCGTCTCCAACCCGAAAGCGATGCGCGGCCTGCTGGTCCTGGCAGGGTGCATGGCGTTGGTTGCCGCCGCCTGGCTGATCTGGGGTGATGGTATCTCCGACACGTTGGCGAAGTGGGGCAAGCGGCCGGAAACCCAGGCAGTGGCCGACCCCACGGCTGCGACGGAGGCCTTCGTGTCGAGCCCGGCGCCTCCCCTGCCGGTTCAACCGGGGGCTCGGGCCCTCAACCCGGCGGAACCGGA